>JANPHZ010000234.1:0-2398 GCA_031424715.1 Frankiaceae bacterium | reverse complement strand
GACTGGGACGACATCCGCGCCAGTGGCCGGCTGGTCGTCGACATCGCCCTGGGCCGCTACGACGCCAGGGCCGGCGAGCAGCTCGTTGCCACCGAGCTCGACGCGCAGCGCTGAACCGCTCCACGGCCAACCTGGTTGTCGTCGTACGACATTCTTGATGGCGTGACCACCGAGCTGACCCTGCCCACGATCGCTGCTGTCCCGGACGTCCTCGCCGACCTCGACTGGCGCGGCCTGCTCGCGCAGACGACCGACCGGGACGCGCTCGCCCGGGACCTCGCGCAAGGCCCGCTGACGGTTTACTGCGGCTTCGACCCCACGGCCGACTCGCTGCACGTCGGCAGCCTGGTGCCGCTGTTCGCCCTGCGCCGGTTTCAGCTCGGCGGGCACCGCCCGATCGCGCTGGCCGGCGGCGCCACGGGCTTCATCGGCGACCCCACGGGCCGCACGAGCGACCGGGTGATGGAGACGCCGGAGGTGATCGCTGGACGCGTGGTTCGCCTCGGTGCGCAGATGTCGCGCTTCCTGTCCTTTGACGACGGTCCGACCGGTGCGGTCCTGGTCGACAACCTGGAGTGGACGGCGCCGCTGAGCGCGCTCGAGTTCTTGCGCGACGTCGGGCGGCACTTCCCGGTCAACCAGATGCTCGCGCGCGAGTCGGTGAGCGCGCGGCTCGACAGCGGCGGACTGTCCTTCACGGAGATGAGCTATCAGCTGCTTCAGTCGCTCGACTTCGTGGAGCTTTACCGGCGCTACGGCTGCCGCGCCCAGATCGGCGGCAACGACCAGTGGGGCAACATCACCGCCGGGCTGGACCTGCTGCGTCGCATGGAGCAGGGGAGCGGGCACGCGCTGACGTTCCCGCTCGTCACCGACGCTGCCGGCAACAAGCTCGGCAAGAGCACCGGGGGCGGCAACGTGTGGCTCGACCCGGCCATGACCTCGCCGTTCGGGCTGTGGCAGTTCCTGCTCAACGTCGACGACCGCGACGTCGGGACCTACCTCCGCCTGCTCACCTTCGTCGGGCGGGAGGAGGTCGAGCGCCTTGACCAGGAAACCGTGGAGCGCCCGCACGCGCGCGCCGCGCAGCGTCGGCTGGCCGACGAGCTCGTGGCCCTGGTGCACGGTGTAGACGAGCTGCGCAAGGTCCAGGCGGCCAGCGCGGCGCTGTTCGGCGGGGGAGCGCTGCACGAGCTGGACGAGCAGACGCTGCTCGCGGCGCTCGCTGAGGCGCCGTCGGTGACGCTGCCCGATGGTGCGACGCCGGGCGGCACGCCGCTGGTCGATCTGCTGGCCCAGGCGCTCGGCGTCTCCAAGTCCGATGCTCGACGGGCCGTGCGCGAGGGCGGCGCCTACCTCAACAACGTCCGCGTCACCGACGAGGCGGCTGCGCCGCACGACAGCGATTGGCTGCACGGACGCTTCCTCGTGCTGCGCAAGGGCAAGCGCTCAGTGGCGGTGGTGCAGCGCGCTCAGGCTCAGGTGCAGACGCCCTAGCAGCCCACTCCCCGTGCGTCCAGCATGACAGGGCGTGAGCACGCGTGAGTCACGCCACCCGGATGGATGACGCGGATCGTTTGACGCGGGGCCCGAGACCTCGTACCTTCATCAACGCCCCAAGAGCACCGGACACCAGCCGCACGACCTGCTGGCGGACGGATCGCGGGACCACCCCCGATCGGAATGCGGCTCAGCCGCGTCCTGTGGGGTGTGCGCACGGCCCGGAGTCAGCACGTTTGACACCGCCCGCCGAGCGCCACTAGGTTAGGCGAGTTGCCCTGAGAACGGCCGCGAGGCCGGGACGGTGAGCGCCCGCTCCTTGAGAACTCAACAGCGTGCTGAAAGTCAGTGCCAAATACCTCGATCACGAGGCGCACCGGCGGTCCCTTCGGGACCGTACGGACGCTGGGTGGTCGAAAAATTTCTTTGGTGAACAGACAAATGCTAGTTACGTCTGCTCGCCGGGACAACTTGCTGTCGCCTTCAGGGGCGCAGCGACTCTCTTGTCCGGACTGGTTCGCCAGACTGGGCGTAGAACCTTAATGGAGAGTTTGATCCTGGCTCAGGACGAACGCTGGCGGCGTGCTTAACACATGCAAGTCGAGCGATGAAATCCCTTCGGGGGTGGATTAGCGGCGAACGGGTGAGTAACACGTGGGCAACCTGCCCCTAGCTCTGGGATAACTCCTCGAAAGAGGGGCTAATACCGGATACGACTTCCTGCGGCATCTTGGGAAGTGGAAAGTTTTTCGGCTAGGGATGGGCCCGCGGCCTATCAGCTTGTTGGTGGGGTAACGGCCCACCAAGGCGACGACGGGTAGCCGGCCTGAGAGGGCGACCGGCCACACTGGGACTGAGACACGGCCCAGACTCCTACGGGAGGCAGCAGTGGGGAATA
>JANPHZ010000233.1:0-14031 GCA_031424715.1 Frankiaceae bacterium | reverse complement strand
GAGACCGGGGCCATAGGGTCGGGCCATGATGGCCAGACAGCGACTGTTCCCCCTTCTTGCCGCCGCCGACACCGTGCTCGCTGCCACCGGCCGGGACCGCCTGCGCCGCCTGACCAAGCCGCTGCTGATGCCGACCCTGATGGGGGGCAAGCCGCCCTCGACCCAACGGGCGCTGGCACTGGGCGGCGCCGGCGACGTGGCCCTGCTCGCCTCGGGTCCAGTGGCTTTCACCGCCGGACTGGGCTCGTTCCTGCTCGGCCACGCCGCCTGGGTGCGCGCTCTCCGACCGCACAGCGCCGGGCTGCTGCGCTCCTCCCCCGCCCTCGGCGCGCCCTACGTCGCCGCGTGGGCCGGGCTCAACGCCTACCTGTGGTCGCGGACCGGCAAGGACCGGCTGCCCGTACTGGCCTACAGCACCGCGCTGCTCGCGACCGCGCTGGCGGCCGCCGACACCGGCCGCAAGGACGTCGCTGCCGGTGGGGCGCTGTTCCTGGTGAGCGACGCCCTGCTGGCCCTGGAGAAGTTCGGCGACGTGCACCTGCCCGTCCACGAAGGCATCGTCATGGCGACCTACACGAGCGGCCAGGCCCTGCTCGCCCGCGCCTGAGCTGACTCAGGCGAAGGGCGGTGGCCCGAGGAAGGTCATCCCGGCGCTGTCCTTGGCTGACTTCATGATGCGGTCGAAGTCGACCTGGCGCGACGACTCCGCCAAGGGCTCGCTGGCGCCGAGGTAGAAGGCCTCACAGCTGCCCGAAGAGTAGAAGCAGAGCATCCGACAGCTCGGCGAGACGACCTTGAAGGCGTGCGGCACACCCGCGGGCGCCAGGACGAAGCCACCTTCCTTGATCGCCACCTCGGTCCCGTCGAGGTGCACGAGGATCTCCCCCTCGAGCACGTAGAAGGACTCGTCGGTCGGGTGGGTGTGCAGCGGCGTGACCTTGCCCTGCTGCATGGCGTCCTCGAACAGCAGGAACGCGCCACCCGAGTCGGCGGCCGACACCTTCCAGGTGACCTCGCCTCCCCCGAAGAACCAACGCTTGTCACCTTCGCCGCTGTGCCGTACGACGGGTGCGAGTTGTGTCTGCCCTGTCATGACGATCCCCTCATTCGTGGGACACATGTCCCACGAAGGACACTCGCGTACCGTGAGACCTGTGTCAAGCAACTACGTCGAAAGCGGCCGCAGCCGTCAGAAGTCGCGCACCCGGCAGGCGCTCGTCGACGCTGCGCGACAGCTCGTCGCTGACGGCGTGACCCCCACGGTCGAACAGGCGGCCGAGGCAGCCGGCACGTCACGGACCACGGCCTACCGCTACTTCACCAACCAACGCGAGCTGCTCGGCGCCGCCCATCCAGAGACCGTCACGACGACGCTCCTGCCCGAGGACGCGCCAGTGGACGCCCCGGGCCGGCTCTCGGCAGTCCTGTCCGCGTTCACCACTCTGACAGCCCAGACCGAGGCCCAACAGCGGACCATGCTGCGGCTCTCCCTGACCGATGCGGCCACCCCGCAGGACCTGCCTTTGCGCCAGGGCAGGGCCGTTCCGTGGATCGCTCAGGCCCTCGAGCCGCTCGCCGACGAGCTGTCGCCCGCTCACCTGCAACGGCTGGCAGTCGCCATCCGCAGCGTGGCCGGTATCGAGGCGCGCGTGTGGCTGACCGACGTGGGCGGACTGACCCCCGACGAGACGAGCGCGCTGCAGCAATGGGCTGGTCAGGCACTGCTCGCCCACGCCGTCCGCACGCCTCCTCCGTTGCCCGGACCGGTCCGCTCGACACGTCACAGCAGGAGCGACCGGCCCCCCGCCTAGGGTCAGCCCATGCGCGATCGCCAGCCACTGTTTCCCTGCTCCCCCGCACCTGAGTGACGACCGGTCCGCTCCTGCTCGGCGGCGACGTCGATGCCGGGGCCCTGCGCCGGATGAAGGCCGTCGCGCTGGCCTTCCTGCTCGGCGCCGCGGTGGTGTTCGTCGCGTCGTTCTTCCTCGGCGAGAGCACCTGGGTCGGCTACCTACGGGCTGCGGCCGAGGCCGCGATGGTCGGCGGCCTCGCGGACTGGTTCGCGGTGACCGCGCTGTTCCGCCACCCGCTGGGCATCCCGATCCCGCACACCGCCCTGGTCCCGCGGCAGAAGGACGCGCTCGCCACCAAGCTCGGCGAGTTCGTCACCGGCAACTTCCTCACGCCCGAGGCGGTGACCGAGCAGATCGTCGAGGCCCAGGTCGTACGCCGGGTCGCCACCCGGCTCGTCGACCCGCAGACCTCCGCAGCCCTGGGCCGCGAGGCCGCGATGGCCGCGTCAGCCCTGCTCGGCACCCTCGACCAGCGCAACGTCACCGACTACGTGCTCGAGCTCGCCCGGCGCGACCTGGCCCGCCGCTCCTACAGCCCGGTGCTCGGCCGCTTTCTGGCCCGGGCGGTGGCCCTGGACGGTCAGCGCCCGCTGCTGGACGTCCTGGTCAGCCGCGGCCGCGACTACCTCGGCGAGCACCGGACCGAGCTGCTGCCGGTCGTCCGCCAACTGCTCGACAACCGGAGCTGGCTCGCTGGGCTGGTCGTCAGCGACAAGCGGATCGCCGGGTGGCTCGACTACGCCGAGCAGACCCTGCTGGCCGTGCAGACCGACCCGGAGCACCCCATCCGGCACTGGGTCAACGGCCTGCTCGCGTCCTTCGCCGAGGACCTCTCACACAACCCGGCGACGGCCGCGACCGTCGACCGCGAGCTGCTGCGGCTGATCGAGGACCCGCACCTGCAGGAGGTCCTGCACGAGGTGCTCGTCGACGGCTTGGCCTCGGTGCGCGCCTCGCTCGACGAGGCTCACGGCGACCTCGACGAGCGGATCACCCAGCTGGTCCGCGACCTCGGGTCACGGGTGCTCGCCGATCCCGAGCTGGAGCGCCGGATCGAGACGCTTCTGCAGGACGCCGTGGGCTACGCCGTGACGCACTACGGCGACAGCGTCGTCGGACTCATCCAGAAGACGGTCGCGGGCTGGGAGGCCCGCGACGCCGCTCGACGCATCGAGCTGGCGGTGGGCCGCGACCTGCAGTTCATCCGGATCAACGGCACCGTCGTCGGCGCACTCGCCGGCCTGGCGATCCACGGCGTCGCCGTCGCCCTGGGCTGACCGGCTACAGCACGGCCCGACGGCCGGCCCACGGGTGCGCCTGCTCGAGCTGCGCAGCCACCCGGACAAGCACCTCCTCCTGCCAGGGACCGGCGACGAGCTGCACCCCGATCGGCAGGCCTGAGGCCGACATGTGCAGCGGCAGGGAGATCGCCGGCTGCCCGCTGACGTTGAAGAAGGCGTTGAACAGCGCCATGGCGAACACCGTCATGTCGGGGACCCCTGCATTCGCGTGCACCTGCTCCAGCACCCCCACCTTGGGCGGCAGGATCGACAGCGTCGGCGTCAGCAGCAGGTCGTACTCCGTGCCCCAGCGCGCCACCTCCCGTCGGCTGTGGCTCTGCAGGGCGTGCACCGCCTCGACGTAGGTGAGGCTGTCGACAGCCTGCGCGGCAGCGCGGTTGGCCTGGATGTGCGGCTCGGTCTTGTCCCAGTCGATCCCGGGGTACTCCGCCAGGCCCGAGTTGACCATCGTGAGGAACGCGTTCAGCGCGACGTCCGGCACGTCGATCGTGGCGGGCACGATCTCGTGCCCCAGTGCTTCGAGCATCTTCGCGGTCGCCTGCGCTGCGGCCAGGCACTCCTCGTCGACGGGCATGCCGAGCGGGCCCTGCTCCACCAGCCCGACCCGCAGGCGACCCGGCTCGGCCGTCAGCTCCTCGGCGTAGGGGCGCGCGGGCAGCGGGGCGTTGTACCAACACAGCGGGTCGATGCCGACCAGCATGTCGAGGATGTGCGCGGCATCAGCGACCGTGTTGGTCAGCACGCCTTCGACGGAGGCGCCTTCCCAGGCGGTGATGAGCGAGGGCACCCGCCCGCGGCTGGGCTTGAGCCCGACCAGCCCGCAGCACGACGACGGGATGCGGATGGAGCCACCGCCGTCGTTGCCGTGCGCCACGGGGAACATGCCGGATGCGACCGCCGCGCCGGCTCCGCCGCTCGACCCGCCGGGCGTGTGGTCAAGGTTCCACGGGTTGCGCGTCGGCCCGTAGCGCAGGTTCTCGGTGACCGTGATCGGACCGAACTCCGGGGTGTTGGTCCGGCCGGCCAGCACGAAACCGGCGTTGACGAGGCGTCGTACGACGGTCTCGCTCTCGTCCTGCAGGCCCTCCGGCGCACCGCGGGAGCCGAACGTCGCCGGCCACCCCTCGACCTTGGTGAGGTCCTTGATGGGGATGGGCACGCCGTGGAACGGCGCCAGCTCAGCGCCGCTGGTGACGGCGTCGGTGGCAGCCCGGGCCCGCGCCCGCGCGTCCTCGTCATCACGCCAGATCACCGCGTTGACGCGGTCGTTGACCTCGTCGACCCGGGCCAGGCACGCCTCGAGCACCTCGAGCGGACTGACCTCCTTGGCCTTGATGGCAGCCGCAGTGGACAGGGCGCTGGTGAGATCCATCCCGGCAACCTAACGCCCCGACCGTGACGCGCCTCACACGGCCGAGCGTCGACATGGTTCGCTGCCCTCTCGACGACGACGGGGGTGCGGACGTGTCAGTGCTCGACCTGGCGGACAAGCTGTGGCGCGGCGAGGTCTCCATCGAGGACGCCCACCCCTTCTCGCTGATCGGCGAAGCGGAGGAGGTGAGCGACGGAGTTGCGTTCGTCCCGTCGTTCGCCAACGTCAGCGCGCTGCGCACCGAGGACGGGCTCGTCCTGGTCGACACCGGCAGCAAGCCGCTGGCCGAGCACGTGCACCGCACCCTGCGCACCTGGGTCGCCACGCCCTTGCACACGGCGGTCTATTCGCACGGGCATATCGACCACGTGTTCGGCGTACCCGTGTGGGAGGCCGAGGCAGCGGACAAGGGGTGGCGTGCCCCGACGGTCGTCGCGCACGAGGCGCTGCCCGCACGGTTCGACCGCTACATCCTGACGGCGGGCTACAACGAGGTGGTCAACCAGCGGCAGTTCGGCATGCCCGACCTGCGCTGGCCGCGGGACTACCGCTACCCCGACCAGACCTACCGCGGCGCACTCGACCTGTCCGTCGGGGGGCTCGACCTGCAGCTGCGGCACTGCCGCGGCGAGACCGACGACCACACCTACACCTGGATCCCCGAGCGCAAGGTGCTGTGCTGCGGAGACCTGTTCATCTGGGCCTCCCCCAACGCCGGCAACCCGCAGAAGGTCCAGCGCTACCCCAAGGAGTGGGCGGTCGGCCTGCGCGAGATGGCCTTACTCGGCGCCGAGGTGATGCTGCCCGGGCACGGCGTGCCGGTCCTGGGCGCGGAGCGGATCCGCGAGGCCCTGACCGCCAGCGCCGAGCTGCTCGAGCACCTGCACGACGCCACCGTCACGATGATGAACGAGGGCGCACGGCTCGACGACATCGTGCACACCGTCCGGGCGCCCCAGCACCTGCTGGACAAGCCCTACCTGCGCCCGGTCTATGACGAGCCGGAGTTCGTCGTCCGCAACGTCTGGAGGCTGTACGGCGGGTGGTGGGACGGCGACCCGTCGCACCTCAAGCCCGCCCCGGCCGCCTCCCTGGCGGCCGAGCTCGCCGCACTCGCCGGCGGCCCGGAGGTCCTGTCGCGACGTGCTGTCGTCCTCGCCGACGAGGGTGACCTGCGCCTGGCCGGGCACCTGGCCGAGCTGGCCTGGCAGGCCGACCCGCAGAGCCCGGGCGTACGCGCGGCGCGGGCCGACGTCTTCACCCCCCGCGTCGCGGCCGAGGCCTCGCCGATGAGCAACGGCGTCTTCGGCTGGACGGTGACCCAGTCCACGCAGGACTGAGCCCGGCTTCGAGCGCGTTCGGCCTACCCTGGAGGCTCGCCGCCCCCATGCAGAGAGCACCCTGTGACGAGCTCGGAGACCAGCACGACGCGCCCGTCGCTCGCGCGCCCCGACGCGAGCGAGGAGCTCGGCCGGCTGCTGCGCGAGCGGATCCTCGTCATCGACGGGGCGATGGGCACGATGATCCAGGGACACAGCCTGGACGAGGCCGACTACCGCGGTGAGCGGTTCCAGGACTGGCCGAGCGACGTGCGCGGCAACAGCGACCTGCTCAGCCTGACCCAGCCCGACATCATCCGGTCGATCCACCTCGACTACTACGGGGCCGGCGCCGACATCGTCGCGACCAACACCTTCAGCGCGCAGCACATCTCCCAGGCCGACTACGGCATGGAGGACCTGGCCTACGAGCTCAACTACACCTCGGCCCGGCTCGCCCGCGAGGCAGCCGACGCCGCCGAGGAGGCCGACCCGTCCCGGCCGCGCTGGGTCGCCGGCGGGATCGGACCGACCAACCGCACCGCCTCCATCTCGCCCGACGTCAACGACCCGGGCTTTCGCAACACCTCGTTCGAGCAGCTGGTCGACGCCTACCTCGAGCAGGCCGACGGCCTCGTCGACGGCGGCTCAGACCTGCTCCTGGTCGAGACGATCTTCGACACGCTCAACGCCAAGGCGGCCATCTTCGCCCTGGAGACGCTCTTCGAGCAGCGTGAGCGTCGCTGGCCGGTCATCCTGTCCGGCACCATCACCGACGCGTCCGGGCGCACCCTGTCGGGCCAGGTGACCGAGGCGTTCTGGAACTCCGTCCGGCACGCCCGCCCGCTGGCCGTCGGGCTCAACTGCGCCTTGGGCGCCGCCGAGATCCGGCCCTATCTCGCCGAGCTCTCCCGGGTCGCCGACTGCTTCGTCTCCTGCTATCCCAACGCCGGCCTGCCCAACGCCTTTGGCGAGTATGACGAGACCCCCGACCAGATGTCGGCGGTCCTCGCGGAGTTCGTCGAGGCCCGGCTGGTCAACCTCGTCGGCGGCTGCTGCGGCACCACACCTGCGCACATCAGCCGCATCGCCGAGATCGTCGCCGGCGCCCCGCCGCGCGAGCCGGCCCACCCCGAGCCCGCCCTGCGCCTGTCCGGGCTGGAGCCGCTGGCGATCGACGGCGCCTCGCTGTTCGTCAACATCGGCGAGCGCACGAACATCACCGGGTCGGCGAAGTTCCGCAACCTCATCAAGGCCGGTGACTACGACGGCGCGCTGTCGGTCGCCGCCCAGCAGGTCGAGGCGGGCGCCCAGGTCATCGACATCAACATGGACGAGGGGATGATCGACGGCGTCGCGGCCATGGACCGCTTCACCAAGCTCATCGCCAGCGAGCCCGACATCAGCCGCGTCCCGGTGATGGTCGACTCCTCCAAGTGGGAGGTGATCGAGGCCGGCCTGCGCTGCGTGCAGGGCAAGCCGATCGTCAACTCCATCTCGATGAAGGAGGGCGAGGAGTCCTTCCTCGCCCAGGCGCGGCTGTGCCGCAAGTACGGCGCCGCTGCCGTCGTGATGGCTTTTGACGAGGACGGCCAGGCCGACAACCTCGAGCGGCGCAAGCAGATCTGCGGGCGCGCCTACCGGCTGCTCGTGGACGAGGTGGGCTTCCCCGCCGAGGACATCATCTTCGACCCCAACGTCTTCGCGGTCGCGACTGGCATCGAGGAGCACGCGAGCTACGGCCTCGACTTCATCGAGGCCACCCGCTGGATCAAGGCGAACCTGCCCGGCGCCCTGGTGTCCGGCGGGATCTCCAACGTCTCGTTCTCCTTCCGCGGCAACAACCCGGTGCGCGAGGCCATCCACGCGGTGTTCTTGTTCCACGCGATCCAGGCGGGCCTCGACATGGGCATCGTCAACGCCGGGGCTCTGGTCACCTACGACGAGATCGAGCCCGAGCTGCGTGAGCGGATCGAGGACGTCATCCTCAACCGGCGGCCCGATGCGGCCGAGCGGCTGCTCGAGATCGCCGAGGCCCACAACCGGGCCGGCGAGGCCCAGGAGGAGTCGGTCAGCGAGTGGCGGTCCCTGCCCGTCGGGGAGCGCATCACGCACGCCCTGGTCAAGGGCCTCGATGCCTGGGTCGAGGAGGACACCGAGGAGCTGCGCGCCCTCATCGCCGAGCGGGGCGGTCGGCCGATCGAGGTGATCGAGGGTCCGCTGATGGATGGCATGAACGTCGTCGGCGACCTGTTCGGGGCCGGCAAGATGTTCCTGCCGCAGGTGGTGAAGTCGGCGCGGGTGATGAAGAAGGCGGTCGCCTACCTCATCCCCTTCATCGAGCAGGAGAAGCTCGACAAGCCGGAGTACGCCACGGCCAAGGACACCAACGGCACCATCGTCATGGCCACGGTCAAGGGCGACGTCCACGACATCGGCAAGAACATCGTCGGCGTCGTGCTGCAGTGCAACAACTACGAGGTCATCGACCTCGGCGTCATGGTCCCGGCGCAGAAGATCCTCGACAAGGCCAAGGAGGTCGGTGCCGACCTCATCGGCCTGTCCGGCCTGATCACGCCCTCCCTGGACGAGATGGTCCACTTCGCCAGCGAGATGGAGCGCCAGGGCTTCACCATCCCCCTGCTCATCGGCGGCGCCACCACCTCGCGTGCCCACACCGCAGTCAAGGTCACGCCGCGTTACAAGGGACCGGTCCTGTGGGTGAAGGACGCCTCCCGGTCCGTCCCCGTCGCTGCGGCCCTGCTCTCGCAGGAGCAGCGCGGCAAGTTGCTCGCCGACACCCAGGCCGACTACGACTCGCTGCGCGAGCGGCACGCCGCCAAGAACGAGCGACCGCTGCTGCCCCTTGAGGCGGCACGCGCCAACGCGACACCGGTCGACTGGTCGGCGTACGCACCACCGGAGCCGGTGATGGGCGTCGGCACCCGCGTCTTCACCGACTACGACCTGGCCGAGCTGCGCGAGTACATCGACTGGGTGCCGTTCTTCAACGCCTGGGAGATGAAGGGGCGCTTCCCCGACATCCTCAACAACCCGGCCACCGGTGAGGCGGCCCGGCGGCTGTACGACGACGCGCAGGAGATGCTCGACCGGATCGTCAAGGACAAGTGGCTGACCGCCAACGGCGTCATCGGGTTCTTCCCCGCCAACGCCGTCGGCGACGACGTCGAGGTCTACCGCGACGCCGACCGCACCGAGGTGCTGACCACGCTGCGCCACCTTCGCCAGCAGGGCGAGCACCGCGACGGAGTGCCGCACCGGTCCATCGCCGACTTCGTGGCGCCGCGCGCGACCGGGCTGGGCGACTACGTCGGTGGGTTCGCGGTGACCGCCGGCCTCGGGAGCCAGGACAAGATCGCGGAGTTCAAGGAGGCGCTGGACGACTACAGCGCGATCCTGCTCGAGTCACTCGCCGACCGCTTGGCCGAGGCGTTCGCCGAGCGCCTGCACGAGCGGGTCCGCAAGGAGTTCTGGGGCTACGCCGCGGACGAGGAACTGGACAACGAAGCCCTGATCAGCGAGCGCTACCAGGGCATCCGGCCCGCTCCCGGCTACCCCGCCTGCCCCGAGCACACCGAGAAGCTCACCCTGTGGGAGCTGCTCGACGTCGAGGCCAGCACCGGCATCACCCTCACCGAGTCGATGGCGATGTGGCCCGGCGCCGCCGTGAGCGGCTTTTACTACTCCCACCCGCAGTCGCAGTACTTCGTCGTCGGGCGGATCGGCCGCGACCAGGTCGCGTCCTACGCCGAGCGCAAGGGCTGGACGCTGCCGGAGGCCGAGCGCTGGCTGTCCCCCAACCTCGGCTACGACCCGGACGACTGACCCCGGGTGAACCACCGTTAGCCTGCGCCCATGAAGACGGCGACATGAAGACCACAGTGCGGTGGGCCCTGCAGCACGGCGTCGTCCGGGCAGCGACCGCCCGGGCCGCGCGCAAGGGAGATCTGCACGCCTCCTTCATGCGCGATGAGCACTGGCGCGCCGACCCGTTCCCCTACTACGAGCAGGTCCGCGCGCGCGGGTCGGTCGTCCGCGGCCGCCTGGTGTCGACCACCGCGTCGTACGACGTCTGTGCGCAAGCGCTCCGGTCCGACGACTGGCGGGCCGGGCCCGACGAGGACGCCCTCCCCGCGCCGGTGCGCCGACTGAGCCGGTGGTCGCGCGACCCGCGCTCGCTGGGACCGATCGACCCGCCCTCGATGCTGGTCACCGAACCGCCGGACCACACGCGCTACCGCCGACTCGTCAGCAAGGTCTTCACCGCGCGCGCGGTCGAGGGCCTGCGCCCCTCGGTCGAGAAGATCGCCGGCCAGTTGCTCGATGAGATGGCCGGCCGCGACGAGGCCGACCTCGTCGAGACCTACGCCTCGCTGCTGCCGGTCGCCGTCATCACCGCGATCCTCGGGGTGCCTGACAGCGATCACGCCAAGGTGCTGCGGCTCGGGCACCTGGCCGCGCCCAGCCTGGACATCGGGCTCTCCTACCGCGACTACAAGGTCGTGGACCAGGCGGTCCGCGAGTTCCAGGCCTGGCTCGGGGCCCACCTCGACCAGCTGCGCACGCAGCCGGGCGAGGACCTGCTGAGCAAGCTGGTGCACCTCGAGGACGAGGGGCAGCGTCTCGACGACGCCGAGCTGAAGGCGACGGCCGGACTCGTGCTGGCCGCCGGCTTCGAGACGACCGTCAACCTCATCGGCAGCGCCGTTCACCTGCTCCTGACCCACCCCGACCAGCTCGCCGCGGCTCAGGCCGACCCGGCGCTGTGGGCCGGAGTGGTGGATGAGTCGCTGCGCCTGGAGGGTCCGGTCCAGCTGACGGGGCGCTTCGCGACGCGCGACACCGAGCTCGGCGGCGTGGCGCTGCGCGAGGGCAGCATCGTGGTGACCTACCTCGGCGGCGCCAACCGCGACCCCGCGGTCTTCACCGACCCGGGCACCTTCGACATGACGCGCAGCAACGCGCGCGACCACCTGAGCTTCTCCGGGGGGCGGCACTTCTGCCTCGGCGCGGCCCTGGCCCGGCTCGAAGGCGAGACGGCGCTGCGGATGCTGTTCGAACGGTTCCCCGACCTCGCCCTGGCCGGACCGGGCCGACGGCGGTCCACCCGGGTGCTGCGCGGGTTCGAGGCGCTGCCCGTCCGGTTCTAGCCTGCTCTCGGCGCGAGGAACGGCACGACCGCGCGGACCAGGGCGCCGGTGTAGGCGGCCTCGGCGTCGGGCGAGCGCAGCTGCCCGGCCAGCTCGAGGCTGACCATGCCGTGGCTCACGGCCCAGAGCTGCTCGGCGATGACCGCCGCCGACTCCCCCGCCAGGACTCCCGCCTGCAGGCACCTATCGACACCGTCGACCAGGGGTCGGTACGCCGCCTCGGCGACCTCCCGGTCGACCGAGACCCCGGGCACGGGCGGGCCGAACATCAGGCCGTACAGGTGCGGGCTGGCCAGCGCGGAGGCGCGATAAGCGGCCCCGAGCGCGCTGAGCGCGTCGAGGGGCTCGCCCCGGTCGACCACGGCGGCCCGCAGCGCGCTGCCCAACCGGGAGAAGCCGGTGCGGTGCATGGCACTGAGCAGGCCCTGCTTGTTGCCGAACAGCGTGTAGATGGCCATCGTCGACGTGCCGTTCGCGGCCGCGAGCTTGCGCAGGCTGAGCGCGCCCGGGCCTTCTGCAGCGAGGACCGCCCCCGCGGCGTCGACCAGTCGGTCGGCCAGATCAGGGGTGTGGGAGGAGACAGCAGGCACGCCGTACTATAACGTCGTTACACATAACACTGTGATGAGAGGCGCGCGGCATGCACTCCTGGACACCGCTGTTGCTCGGGCACGTGCTGGGCGCCGGTCTGGCCGTGCTGGCGGGCGGCGTCATGGCCCTACGACGACAGCGTGGTGACCAGCTGCACCGTCGCCTCGGCCGGGTGTGGTTCGTCGCGATGTACTGGGTGACGCTCAGCTCGTTCGGCATCCAGGAGCTCACCCCGGGTCGCTACAGCTGGATCCACGGGCTGTCGGCGTTCACCCTCTGCACCCTCACCCTGTCGCTCTGGGGCGCGCGCACCGGCCGGATCCGGGTGCACCGCCGCAACGCCCTCGGCTCCTACTTCGGCCTCCTGGGCGCGGGAATCGCCGCCTCTGCCTTCCCCAACCGCCTGATCCCCGAGACGCTCGTGCACGACCCGGTCAGCTTCGCCGTCGCGGTCGGCGCAGTCGTCCTGGCCTTCACCGCCACGCTGGGGCTCAGCTCAGCTCGGCGACGTCCGCGAAGCCCGGGAGCCACCGGCGCAGCACCGGACCGACAGCCACCTCTGCCTCGAGCTGGCAGAGCACGCCGACCATCCCGAGCCACACCCGCTGGGTGAACAGGTGCTCGGCCGGGACGTCGAGCTGCAGCGCGACCGCGAAGTCGGGATCGCGCGGGTCGTCGACCCGGCCGAACTCGCTGCGCAGCCAGTCGCGGCTGAAGCGGAACCGCTCGTGCCGGGCCGGTTCGCTGAAGGGCGCCATCCAGCCCACCAGCTTGGTCACGTCCACGTCGCCGCGCAGGTAACCGGCCGCCCGCAAGGCCGTCTCGACCTGAGCCGGCTCGCGGTCGAGCAGTGCGCGCAGCAGCCCGCCGAACGTCGCCGGCATGCCGCCCGGCAGTGCCAGGGTCGAGCCGAAGTCCATGACCCCGAGACGACCGTCCTCCAGCACCCGGAAGTTGCCCGGGTGCGGGTCGGTGTGCAGCAGCCCGACCCGCTCCGGTCCGGAGACCAGGAACAGCTGGTACGCCGCCGCGGCAGCGTCGCGCTCGGCTTGCGTGCCGCGCTGGGCGACCTGCGCCAGTGGCGTGCCGCCCAGCCATGTCGACACGAGCACCCGTGGCTCGGCGCGCAGCACCTCGGGTACGACCACCTCGCCCGCGAGACCCACCCGGAAGCGCTCCTGGGCCGCGCCCTCGTGGCGGTAGTCGAGCTCCTCCACCAGGCGGCTGCGCAGCTCGGCGAGCAGGGGTGGCAGGGTCAGCCCGCGCGCGACGAGAGCCGCCAGGCGCGACACTGCGCTGATCGTGCGCAGGTCGGCGGTGAGCGCTTCGCGCACCCCGGGGTACTGCACCTTGACCGCGACGGTTCGCCCGTCCGCCGCCCACGTCGCCCGATGCACCTGACCCAGCGACGCAGCGGCGGTCGCCGCCTCGTCGAAGGAGGAGAACAGCTGCCGCCACTGCAGCCCCAACTCGTCGCGCAGGACCGGCTCCACCTCGGCGAAGTTCAGCGCCCCGGCGTCGTCCTGCAGCCCAGTGAGGGCGTCGCGCCAGGTCTGCTCGGGGTCCTGCGGGAAGAGCGCCTCCACCGTCGAGAGCAGCTGGCCCGCCTTGAGCGCACCGCCCTTGAGCCCGCCGAGCACCCGTCGCGTGCGCGCGGTCGATCGGGCTCGCAGCTCCCGACGTACGCCCTCAGGGTCCTGGCCCAGCACGCGGGTCCGCACGACCCGCTCCCCCGCCAGGGCCAGCGCGCCGGCAGGCAGCGACAGCAGGGTGACAGTCCGGCGGGCCTGGCTCGTCCTCACGACGGCCTCACGACGGCCTCACGACGGCCTCACGACGGCACTGCCCGGCCGGGCATGCGCAGGCCGACCGCGGTGCAGGCGGCCACCGCGGCCGCACTCACTGCCAGCGCGACGGTATAGGAGCCCTGGTCGATGAGCAGCCCCGCCGTGACCGGTCCCAGCACCGATCCGAGGTCGCTCGCCATCTGCCAGACCGCGATCGCCGTACCGCCCTTGCCCTCGAGCACGTCCCCGACGATCGCCGCGGGGGCCACGCCCAGCAGCGCGGCGCCGACCGCGAACAGCCCCACCACCGCAAGCAGCCCGACCGGTCCGGTGACCAGGGCCAGCACGGCCAGCGACAGTGCGCTGACCGCACCGCCGGCCAACAGCATCGGCTTGCGTCCGATCCGGTCGACAGCGCGACCGGCGGGCAGCAGCAGCACGGCCTGCACCAGCGCCGACAGCACGAAAGCCGCGCCAATCCAGCCCGGTGCGAGCGCCAGCCGGTCGACGATGAGCAGCGGCACGACGGTGCTGCGCACGCCCAGCACGCTGAAGCCGATCGCGAAGTTGCCGGCGAGAGCAGCCTGGTATGAGGGGCTGGCCAGGGCAGTGCGCAGCGTGGTGTGTGTGGCCGGCG
>JANPHZ010000232.1:0-2311 GCA_031424715.1 Frankiaceae bacterium | reverse complement strand
CGCAACGCCGGAGACCGGCACACACCCAAGGAGCAACACCATGGCCAAGCTCAGCACCGATGACCTGCTCGAGCAGTTCAAGGAGATGACGCTGATCGAGCTCTCCGAGTTCGTGAAGCAGTTCGAGGAGACCTTCGGCGTGACCGCCGCTGCGCCCGTCGCCGTCGCCGCCGCTCCCGCGGCCGGTGGCGGAGCTGCCGGTGGCGACGCCGGTGGCGCCGAGGAGCAGGACGAGTTCGACGTCATCCTCGAGTCGGCCGGCGACAAGAAGATCCAGGTCATCAAGGAGGTCCGCACCCTGACCTCCCTCGGCCTGAAGGAGGCCAAGGACCTCGTGGACGGTGCCCCCAAGCCCGTGCTCGAGAAGGTCGCCAAGGACGCTGCCGAGAAGGCGAAGGCGGCCCTCGAGGCGGCCGGCGCGAGCGTCACCGTCAAGTAGTCCCCCGTCGTCGCGGCCTCCGGCCGAGCGACCTGCTCGTCCCGAAGGGGCGCTCCGCTACGGCGGGGCGCCCCTTCGTGCTTCCGCGAGCAGCGGGTCGCAGACGGGGGTCGGGAGGCCGCCACGACGGCGGGACGATTGCCACGTATCCTTCCGACGAACCCCTGTGAGAGCGGTCACAGGACGGTGCATCGGGAAGCGGAGCTGGCGTGGGCGTCGAGATCACGGTCACCGACCTCACCAAGCGGTTCGGTCGCCAGACCATCTGGGAGAACGTCTCGCTCACCCTCCCGGCCGGTGAGATCAGCGTGCTGCTCGGCCCCTCCGGCACCGGCAAGTCGGTGTTCCTCAAGACGCTGATCGGGCTGCTCAAGCCCGAGAACGGCTCGATCGTCATCGACGGCGTCGACATCACCAAGGTGCGCGAGAAGGAGCTCTACGAGGTCCGCAAGTTGTTCGGGGTGCTCTTCCAAGACGGCGCGCTCTTCGGCTCGCAGAACCTCTTCGACAACATCGCGTTCCCGCTCCGCGAGCACACCAAGAAGACCGAGCGCGAGATCAAGGACATCGTGCTCGAGAAGATGGAGCTGACCGGTCTGTCCGGGGCCGAGCGCAAGCTGCCCGGGGAGATCTCCGGCGGCATGCGCAAGCGGGCCGGGCTGGCCCGCGCACTCGTCCTGGACCCGCAGATCCTGCTCTTCGACGAGCCCGACTCGGGTCTGGACCCGGTCCGCACGGCCTATCTCAACCAGCTCATCGTCGACCTCAACGCCCAGATCGAGGCGACCTTCCTCATCGTCACCCACGACATCAGTACCGCCCGCACGGTCCCGGACAACATCGGCCTGCTCTACCGGCGGCACCTCGCGATGTTCGGGCCTCGGGAGATGCTGCTGTCGAGCAACGAGCCCGTCGTACGACAGTTTCTCAACGGCCAGCGTCAGGGTCCGATCGGGATGGCGGAGGAGAAGGACGCGGGCGAGCTCGCCGCCGAGGCGCAGAGCGGCGAGGAGCAGGCCCAGCTCCCCCCGATCCCCGTCCAGCTGCCGACCAGCGACGGGCGCGTCCGCCAGACCCAGCGGCCGCCCGGCGCGTGGCTGCGCGAGCACGACGTGGTGCCCCCGGCCGGGTCGTTCGCAGGCCTCGACGGCGTCGAGGTGCCCACCGGCACCGGCCCCACCGGGTGGACCGGCGCGGTCCCCGAGCCGGGTCGGCGACGCAGCCGCGCGGCCGAGTCCGAGGACAGCAGTGAGACCGCAGAGCCCGGCCGGCGCCCGGCCGCCCGACGCCCCCGCGGGGCCAAGAAGGCAGCTCCTGCGCGCACCTCCACCCGGCGTGAGGACGCCTGATGGCACCTTCACCCACCGCGCCCGTTCGCGCAGCAGGTGACTTCTTCGCTCTCTCGCTCGATGTCCTGCGCAGCCTGTTCAAGCGTCCCTTCCAGGGTGCCGAGTTCGTGCAGCAGGCCTGGTTCATCGCGAGCGTCACGATCCTGCCGACCGCGCTGGTGTCCATCCCGTTCGGGGCGGTGCTCGCGCTGCAGGTCGGCAACCTCACCAAGCAGATCGGCGCGCAGTCCTTCACCGGTGCCGTCGCGGTGCTGGGCATCGTGCGCGAGGCGAGTCCGATCGTGACGGCGCTACTCATCGCCGGGGCCGGCGGGTCGGCCATCTGCGCCGACCTGGGCTCGCGCAAGATCCGCGACGAGATCGACGCGATGGAGGTGCTCGGCGTCAGCCCGCTGCAGCGCTTGGTCGTGCCGCGCGTGCTCGCGACCATGCTCGTCGCGTTCTTCCTCAACGGCCTGGTCGCGGTCGTCGGCGTCATCGGTGGCTACTTCTTCAACGTCATCCTGCAGGGCGGTACGCCGGG
>JANPHZ010000231.1:0-6188 GCA_031424715.1 Frankiaceae bacterium | reverse complement strand
GCCAACTCGGTGCCCTTCGGCGGCACCGCGATCCTCATCATCGTCGGCGTGGGGCTCGAGACCGTGAAGCAGGTCGAGAGCCAGCTCATGCTGCGCAACTACGAAGGCTTCCTCCGCTAGTGCTGCAGCGAGCCCAGCTACGGGGCGAGCAGTGAGGCTCGTCCTGGTCGGGCCACCCGGAGCGGGCAAGGGGACGCAGGCCCAGTTCATCGCGGAGCACGTGGGAGTGCCCAAGATCAGCACGGGCGACATCTTCCGGGCCAACGTCAGCTCCGGAACGCCGCTGGGGCTGGCCGCCAAGGAGTACATGGACCGCGGTGACCTCGTCCCCGACCAGGTCACGATCGACATGGTGCGTCTTCGCCTCGCTGAGTCCGATGCGACCGGCGGCTTCCTGCTCGACGGCTTCCCGCGCACCGTCCCGCAGGCCGAGACCCTCGACGACATCTTGCGCGAGAGCGCAGACACCAAGCTCGACGTCGTCCTCGAGCTGGTGGTCGACAGCGACGAGGTCATCCGCCGGCTGTCCGGTCGGCGCACCTGCCGCACCTGCAACCACATCTGGCACGTCGACTTCGACCCGCCGCAGACCGAGGGCGTCTGCGACATCGACGGCGGCGAGCTCTACCAGCGCGACGACGACAAGCCCGAAACGATCAAGAACCGCCTCGAGGTCTACGACGACCAGACCGCGCCCCTGATCGCCTATTACGCCGGGCGTGGGCTGTTGGTCGGCATCGACGCGACCGGACCCGTCGACGACATCACCGAACGGGCCATCGCCGCGCTCCGCCCGTTCGCCGCCAACGAGGGCTGATGGGCCGCCGGGACAGCCGCCGCCCGCGCGGCGTCACGGTCAAGACCCGGGAACAGGTGCAGGCCATGCGCGCTGCCGGTCTGGTTGTGGGGCGCACGCTCGACCGCGTGGCCGCCGCGGTCCGCCCGGGTGTCACCACTGGCGAGCTCGACGCGCTGGCCGAGGCGAGCATCCGCGGTGAGGGCGCGATTCCGTCCTTCCTGGGCTACCACGGCTTCACCGGCTCCATCTGCGCGTCGGTCGGCGCTGAGGTCGTCCACGGCATTCCGCGGATCGACCGGGTGCTCGAAGACGGAGAACTGCTGTCGATCGACTGCGGGGCGATCCTCGACGGCTGGCACGGCGACGCGGCGCGGACCGTGCCGGTGGGGGACTGCAGCCCCGCGCTGCTCGCGCTGTCGGCCGCCACGGAGCAGGCGATGTGGGCGGGCTTGTCCGCCGTACGAGCCGGGGGTCGGCTTTCGGACGTGGGCGTCGCGGTGGAGGAGGTCGTGCGTCCCACGGGCTACGGCATCGTCGACGGCTACACCGGGCACGGGATCGGCCGGTCGATGCACGAGCCGCCGGCCGTGCCCAACCTGGCGCCGCAGGGTCCTGGCCGGGGGATGGCGCTGGACGTCGGGATCGTGTTGGCCGTCGAGCCGATGCTCACGCTGGGCTCGCCGGACGTCACCGAGCTCGACGACGGGTGGACCGTCGTCACGCTGGACGGCTCCGCCGCGGCGCACTGGGAGCACACGGTGGCGGTCACTCCCGACGGCCCGTGGGTGCTGACCGCCCTCGACGGCGGCCCGTGGGTCAACGCGGGCTGAGCGCAGCCGGACGGGGTGTCAGCGCCAGTCGACCGTGTGGGCACCGAGTGACCGGGCACCCGCCTGCAGGCTTTTGTCGCGCGTCCAGAGCCGAGTACCCGGGGAGAGGAGAACGGAGCCGAGCAGGTGGGCGTCCGCGGGGCTGAGGCCCTTGCCCCAGAGTGAATGGGCCGCGACCAGCCTCAACAGCTCGTCATGCGTCAGAGTGGGGCTCTGCGTCAGCCGGCCAAGCGAGGCGAGCACCGCGTCGCGGTTCTTGATGCTGCCGAGCGCCAACTCCTCGATCACCAGTGGGTGACAGGCGACATCGTCACGCGCGAGCGCGTCGACGAGCGGGGCCTCGGTGGCGCGGAGGTGGTCGATCCACACGGAGGTGTCGACCAGGATCACGAGGCGCTGGTACGCCGTCGCGGTGACGCTGAAGCCATTGCGTCGCTGCCGCCGAGGGCAGCAAGGCGCCTGGCGCTTTCGACCCGGATGAGGGTCTCGAGGCCCTCGCGCAGGAGCGCCGTGCGCTCCGTGATGCCCGTCAGCTTGCCGGCTCGCTCGAGCAGATCATCGTCGAGCGTGACTGTCGTCCGCATCAAGGCCTCCTGAGCTGGAACATCAAAGTTAGCACCAAAGGATGCCCGTCGTGATGCGACCCTCCCGCTTCAGTCTGGAGGGTGAGCGGCACATGCCCTTTGCCCTAGGGGTGACCGTCCGGCGGGTTGGCTTTGCGTCGCGTTGGCCGTCGTGGGTTGCGTCATTCTTGCTTCGGGGCTCTTGGCCGACGACTTTCCCGCGTTCCTGCTCGTCCTCGCTGGCATCGGTGTCCTGATGTTCGGCAGCGCGGGCCTCCGACGCCTCCGCATCCGCCAGTAGCGGCACTTCTTCGCTGTCGCGATCACCGACATATGTGGACCTAGCCGTCGCTCGTCAGGAGGAAGTAAGCGAGCAGCGCCACGGGTAGAGCGGACAGCGCTGCTCCCACGGCGGCAAGGCGGCTGCGCACCTCCAGTGCGACGATGAGGCAGAAGACCATCGCCACGAACCCAAGCGCCGCAACGAGCAAGAAGTCGCCTCCGCCCAGAAGCCCCGTCTGGCTGGCTGAAGTGACCACCAGCATGACCAGACCCACGCCGAACGCGACTGTGCCCACCATTGGGACGGTAGCGGCACCTCTCAGCGGTGAGGCCAATGAGGGCCGGCCAAGATCTTCGCGGTTCCGTGGGGGTCCTGACCCCCACAACTCCCCGAAGATCTTGCCGGTGACGGCTGTGCCTCCGCGGAGTCACTGACAGCGAAGAAGGCCGGATAGCCCCCTGTGGACAACTCGCTTCCGCGGAAGCGCTGAACAGCGAAGAAGGCCGTACCAACCGGTGGCGCACAACCTCGCGGAACAGCGCAGCGCAGCTGCCCGGGCGCAGCAGGCTGAGAGACGGTGAGCAGGCTCACAGTCGGGGTCGGCGCGTCGTACGCTCAGGCGCCGTTGGACCGCAGCGCGCTGGCGACGTAGACTCCTCAGGTCGGACTGCGCTCCGGCCCGATCGGCATGCTCCTGAGCCGGTGGGTCGCCCGCCGCAAGGCGGACCAGCCAGCCTGACCATCCAGCACCACCATCCAGTACGACGAGCACCGTGAAAAGGGGACATGCCGAAGAAGGACGGGGCCATCGAGATCGAGGGCCGCGTGGTGGAGCCGCTCCCCAACGCGATGTTCCGGGTGGAGCTGCAGAACGGGCACAAGGTCCTCGCCCACATCAGCGGCAAGATGCGCCAGCACTACATCCGGATCCTCCCCGAGGACCGGGTGGTGGTGGAGCTGTCCCCCTATGACCTCACCCGCGGACGGATCGTCTACCGCTACAAGTAAGCCAGCCAGCGCCCACGCCGCTCGCCCTCGGGCGGGTGGCCGCGCACGAACCAGGAACGAGAGCCGTGAAGGTCAAGCCCAGCGTCAAGCCGATCTGCGACAAGTGCCGCGTCATCCGTCGCAACCGTCGGGTCATGGTGATCTGCTCGGTGTCCGCGCGGCACAAGCAGCGGCAGGGCTGAACACCAGCACGACCAGCACGACCAGCACGACCAGCACGGCCAGCACGGCACGAACCCAGAACAGCGCGCACAGCCACTCCGGCTCGGACAGCGGAGCGGTCACCCCCGGTCGGAGGCCGGGGCCCCTCCCGGGCAGGAGGGGACGTGACGCGCACGACCTCCGACAGGCGCCCGGCGCCTAGGAAGCGAGAGAGCCCGCATGGCACGTCTAGCCGGCGTTGACCTCCCCCGCGAGAAGCGGTTGGAGATCGCGCTCACCTACATCTACGGCATCGGCCGTACCCGTGCGCTGCAGACCCTGGCGGAGGCCGGCGTGTCCGGCGACATCCGGGTCAAGGACCTGTCCGATGAGGACCTGGTCAAGCTGCGCGAGTGGATCGACGCCAACTACAAGGTCGAGGGCGACCTGCGGCGTGAGGTCGCGAGCGACATCCGCCGCAAGATCGAGATCGGCTGCTACCAGGGGATCCGGCACCGCCGGGGCCTGCCGGTGCACGGCCAGCGCACGCACACCAACGCGCGGACCCGCAAGGGCCCGAAGAAGACCGTCGCCGGCAAGAAGAAGCCGAAGAAGTAGTGACGACTCGCGCCGCGAAGGCAACCGTCACCGACCACCTCAGCCTGGAGAAGTAGATGCCCCCCAAGACCCGCACCGGCGCCGGTGTCAAGAAGATCCGGCGCAAGGAGAAGAAGAACGTCGCGCACGGCCAGGCGCACATCAAGTCGACGTTCAACAACACGATCGTGTCGATCACCGACCCGCAGGGCAACGTGATCGCCTGGGCCTCCGCCGGTCACGTCGGCTTCAAGGGCTCGCGCAAGTCCACGCCGTTCGCCGCCCAGATGGCCGCGGAGAACTGCGCCCGCAAGGCGCAGGAGCACGGCATGAAGAAGGTCGACGTCTTCGTCAAGGGCCCGGGCTCGGGCCGCGAGACCGCGATCCGCTCGCTGCAGGCCACCGGCCTCGAGGTCGGGCAGATCCAGGACGTCACCCCGGTGCCGCACAACGGCTGCCGCCCCAGCAAGCGTCGGCGCGTCTGACATGACCTCTCTCCCTATCCGTACCACCAGGAAGTCCTGACATGGCCCGCTACACCGGCGCAGACTGCCGCCGTTGCCGTCGCGAGAAGATGAAGCTGTTCCTCAAGGGCAGCAAGTGCGAGTCGCCGAAGTGCCCGATCGAGATCCGGCCCTACCCCCCGGGTGAGCACGGCCGCGGTCGCACCAAGGACTCCGAGTACCTCCTCCAGATGCGTGAGAAGCAGAAGTGCGCCCGCATCTACGGCGTCCTCGAGAAGCAGTTCCGCGGCTACTACGAGGAGGCGAACAAGAAGTCCGGCAAGACCGGTGAGAACCTGCTCGTCATCCTCGAGAGCCGCCTCGACAACGTCGTCTACCGCGCCGGCTTCGCCACCTCGCGCGACCACGCCCGCCAGGCGGTCCGCCACGGCCACGTGCTGGTCAACGGCAAGAAGGTCGACATCCCGTCGTACCGCGTCTCGGGCAACGACATCGTCGAGATCCGCGAGAAGAGCCGCGAGCTCACGCCGTACATCATTGCCCGCGAGACCGCCGGTGACCGGCCCTCGCCCGCCTGGATGGAGGTCATCTCCAGCCAGATGCGCGTCCTGATCCACAACCTCCCGGCCCGCCCGGTGATCGACACCCCGGTCCAGGAACAGCTGATCGTCGAGCTCTACTCGAAGTAAAGGCACCACAGCACGACCCGGTCCGCCGCAACCCGGGACAACGTCCGAGCCTCAAATGGTGGGGGCTCGACACAGAAGGAGCTATCCCTTGCTCATCGCACAGCGCCCGACCCTCACCGAGGAGCCGGTCAACGACACGCGCTCGCGCTTCATCCTCGAGCCGCTCGAGCCCGGCTTCGGTTACACCCTCGGCAACTCGCTTCGCCGCACCCTGCTCTCGTCGATCCCCGGCGCTGCTGTCACCAGCATCCGGATCGACGGCGTCCTGCACGAGTTCACCACCGTGCCGGGCGTCAAGGAGGACGTCACCGACCTGATCCTGAACCTCAAGGAGCTGGTCGTGTCCTCCGAGAGCGACGAGCCGGTCGTGATGTACCTGCGCAAGACCGGTCCCGGACCGGTCACGGCGGCCGACATCGCGCCGCCCGCCGGCGTCGAGGTGCACAGCCCCGACCTGCACATCGCGACCCTGAACGGCAAGGGCCGGCTCGAGATCGAGCTGACCGTCGAGCGCGGCCGCGGCTACGTCTCCGCCGTGCAGAACAAGCAGGCCGGTCAGGAGATCGGCCGCATCCCGGTCGACTCCATCTACAGCCCCGTGCTGAAGGTGACCTACAAGGTCGAGGCGACCCGCGTCGAGCAGCGCACCGACTTCGACCGGCTGGTCCTCGATGTCGAGACCAAGCCCGGCATGTCCCCGCGCGACGCCATCGCGTCCGCCGGCAAGACCCTCGTGGGCCTCTTCGGCCTGGCGCAGGAGCTCAACGCCGAGGCCGAGGGCATCGACATCGGCCCGTCGCCGACCGACGCCGCG
>JANPHZ010000230.1:0-3230 GCA_031424715.1 Frankiaceae bacterium | reverse complement strand
CGCTGGTCCTCGGCATCTCGGCCAGCGCGCCGGTCCACGCCGCCCCCACGCCGAGCCCGTCGAGCTCGCCGTCCCCCTCACCGATCATCCCGCTGCCGTCGGTGAGCCCGAGCCCTTCGGCCTCGCCGTCCCCGACGTCGGCCTCACCGTCGCCCAGCCCGTCGCCGTCGCGGACGGCGCGGCCCAGCACAGCCCGGACGTTCATCCCCGCGCCCAGCGACTCCCCCCAGCCGTCCCGCTCTGCTGCGAGCACCTCGGCGGCCCCGAGCAGCGCCGAGCCCTTCGCGCTGCCCTCCACCGTCCCGAGTCCCACCCGGTCTGCTGCCGCTACCGCGCCGTCGAAGGGGATGGACCCGCTGACCAAGGTCGTGCTGGGGCTGCTGCTGACCGCGCTGGTCCTGGGCGCCGCCGGTGGCTACGGGCTCTACGTGACCAAGGACCGGTCATGACCTGCCTGTTCTGCGCCATTGTGGCCGGCGAGATCCCGGCCGACGTGGTGCTGTCGACGCCGCGGGTGGTGGCCTTCCGCGACGTCCACCCGCAGGCGCCCACTCACGTCCTTGTCATCCCGACGTTGCACGTCGCCAACGCCGCCGAGCTCGCGGACACTGACCCGACGTACGCCGGGGAGGTACTCGCCGCGGCGGCGCAGGTGGCCCGGCTCGAGGGGCTTGGCACGGGCTACCGGCTGGTCGCCAACACCGGTCCGGACGCCGGACAGACGGTCGACCACCTGCACTGGCACGTCCTCGGCGGACGCGCCCTGTCCTGGCCCCCGGGCTAACATGGCCCATCCTTTGCTGACGAGCTGACGAGAAAGCAGGCGAACGGCATAGCCGCCTCCATGGCCAGTCCCGACCGCGCCGTCACCAAGATCGTCGTCCCGGGCGCGCACGCCATGGTGAGCCTGCTCGGCAGCACCGACGAGCTGCTCACCGTCATCGAGCGCGCGCTCGACTGCGACGTCCTGGTCCGGGGCAACGAGATCACCCTGACCGGGAGCCCTGCCGACAACGCGCTGGGTCAGCGCCTGTTCGAGGAGCTGATCGGGTTGCTCGACCGCGGCCAGGCCCTGACGGCCGACGCCATCGGGCGCAGCGTGAGCATGTTGCAGGCCGGCGGCAGCGACCGGCCCGCCGACGTCCTCACCCTCAACATCTTGTCCAACCGCGGCCGCACCATCCGGCCAAAGACGGTCAACCAGAAGCGCTACGTCGAGTCGATCGACCGCCACACGATCACCTTCGGCATCGGCCCCGCTGGCACCGGCAAGACCTACCTGGCGATGGCCAAGGCCGTCCAGGCCCTGCAGGCCAAGGCGGTCAACCGGATCATCCTCACCCGTCCGGCAGTCGAGGCTGGCGAGCGGCTGGGCTTCCTGCCGGGAACGCTCTACGAGAAGATCGACCCCTACCTGCGCCCGCTCTACGACGCCCTGCACGACATGCTCGACCCGGAGTCGATCCCGCGGCTGATGGCGGCCGGCACCATCGAGGTAGCCCCGCTCGCCTTTATGCGTGGTAGAACGCTCAACAATGCGTTCGTCATCCTCGACGAGGCGCAGAACACTTCTGCTGAGCAGATGAAGATGTTCCTGACCCGCCTCGGGTTCGGGTCGCGGATCGTCGTCACCGGCGACATCACCCAGGTCGACCTGCCGTCGGGGACCCCGAGCGGTCTGCGCCTCGTGCGCGACATCCTCGACGGCGTAGAGGACGTGCACTTCGCCTTGCTCGACTCGTCCGACGTCGTACGCCACAAGCTGGTCGGGCGGATCGTCGATGCCTACGCGCAGTACGACGCCGAGGAAGAGCGGGCCAAGGGACCGGTGCGTCCCGTCCGCCCGGCCGGCCGGCGCGACGACCCGAAGCGGATCCGATGAGCATCGAGGTCACCAACGAGAGTGGTGTCGTCGTCGACGAGGCGGCCCTGGTGCAGATCGCGCGCTTCGTGCTGGACCACCTGGGGGTCTCGCCGCTCGCCGAGCTCTCGTTGCACCTGGTCGACCTGGCCGAGATGGAGCGGCTGCACGTGCGGTGGATGGACCTGCCCGGTCCGACAGACGTGATGGCTTTCCCCATGGATGACCTCAACCTGCGCGGTTCGCGGGGCGTCCCGCACGGGGCGGGGCACCCCGAGTCCGACGGTGAGCCGGCGCCGCCCCAGCTGATCGGTGACGTCGTGCTGTGCCCCCAGGTGGCTGAGCGCCAGGCCGCTGACGCCGGACACAGCACCGCCGACGAGCTCGAGCTGCTCTGCGCCCACGGTGTCCTGCACCTGCTGGGCTTCGACCACGAGGAGCCCGAGGAGCACGCGGAGATGTTCGGGCTGCAGGGGCAGCTGCTGTCGACCTGGCGCGCAAGCCGGAGCGCCTGATGGTCGACGTCCTGCCGCTGGTGATCGCGGTCGCCTTCGTGCTGTTGGGGGGAACGGTGGCCTGCGTGGAGGTGGCGCTGTCCCGCGTCTCCCGGGTGCGGGTCGAGGAGTTGGTGCGCGACGAGGCCCGCGGCGCACGTCGGCTACAGCAGGTGCTGGCGGATCCGCCCCGCTCGCTCAACCTGCTGCTGCTGCTGCGGATCATCTGCGAGCTGGCGGCTACCGGCATCGTCGTGTCCTACTGCATCGACCGTGTCGAGGGCTCGCTCGCCGTCGTCGCCGGGGTCACCCTCATGGTGGTCATCAACTACGTCTTCGTCGGCGTTGCCCCGCGGACCATCGGTCGGCAGCACCCGGACCGGGTGGCGCTGCTCGGCGCCGGGGTCACGTTCGGTCTGACGCGATTGTTCGGCCCGCTGCCGCGGCTGCTGATCCTCATCGGCAACGCGCTCACGCCCGGCAAGGGGTTCCGGGAGGGGCCCTTCGCCTCCGAGGCCGAGCTGCGCGACCTCGTCGAGATCGCGCAGGAGCGCGGCGTGGTGGAGCAGGCCGAGCGAGACATGATCAACTCGGTCTTCGACCTGGGCGACACGATCGTGCGCGAGGTCATGGTGCCGCGTACTGACATCGTGACGATCGAAGCAGGCAAGACGGTCAAGCAGGCGCTGAACCTGCTGCTGCGCAGTGGTTTTTCGCGCGTGCCCGTCGTCGGTGACAACGCCGACGACGTGCTGGGCGTGGCCTACCTCAAGGACCTCGTGCGCAAGGAGCGCGCCGAGGGCGGCGGGACCGTCAAGGTCTCCGAGGTCATGCGGACCCCGGTCTTCGTCCCGGACTCCAAGCCGGTCGATGAG
>JANPHZ010000229.1:0-2937 GCA_031424715.1 Frankiaceae bacterium | reverse complement strand
CTCGGCCTGTGCGGGCTCGGCGTCGTGGCTGCGCTGCTGCGCGAGTCCGGGCCCCGGCGGAGCCTGCTGATCGCCGGCGTCGTCCTGACCTGCGCGACCGTCGCTGCCGCCGTCCTCGCCCTCCCGTGAGCGTCCTGCCGGCGTTGCGCTACACTTGGCGCACCCGCCCGGTTCACGCCACCGGCGCCGTGGCCCTGCTCGGTACGGCGTTCATCGTCTGGGCAGGCGAGGACGCCGAGGCGCCGCTCCGGTTGCGGCTGGTCGGCCTGGTGCTGGCGTCACTGCTCGCGCTGGTGTGGGAGGACGCCACCGCGCCGGTGGCGGCCGCCACCCCGGTGGGACTGCCCGCGCTGCAGCGCGAGCGGCTGATCACCCTGCTGCTCGCCGTCTCCGCGGCCTGGACGTCCGCGTGCCTGGCGACGGCGGCCACCGTTGCCGATGCTCGGCTCGTGGCCGCGACCGTGGAGGTGGCCGCCCTCGCGGCGCTGCTCACCGGCCTCGTCGGCCTGCTCGCACGCGGGCGACTCGGCGAGAGCTTGGCCGCCTACCCGATCCCGTTGCTGCTGGTCGTGCTGGTGGTGGTCATCCGGATCCCCGCGCGCTGGCGGCTGGTGACCAGCCCGGACAGCGCCGACTGGACGGACGCGCACCGGCGCTGGGCCGGCTTGCTCGTCGTCGGTCTGCTGGCGGTGGCGTGGGCCGCCCGCGACCCGGCCTCCCGTCCACTGCGACGGGTCTTGCGTCGTACGGCCCGGATCTGACCGGAGCTAGAACGCGGCTTCGTCGAGCTCCATCAGCGACAGGTCGACGGCCTCGGTGATGGCTCGCTTGGCCGACAGCTCGGGGAACACCGCTCCGGCGAACCACGAGGCCGCGGCGACCTTGCCCTCGTAGAACGCCTTGTCCTTGCCGGTTGCGGTCGGGAGCTTGTCGAGGGCGACAGCGGCCTGGCGCAGCAGCAGCCAGCCGACGACGAGGTCGCCGAGCGCCATCAGCGCGCGGGTGCTGTTGAGCCCCACCTTGTAGATGTTGGGGCTCGCGTCGCGGCTGCCCTCCTGCGCGGAGGCCATCAGGTCGTTGACCATGTGGTTGACGATCCCCTGCACGTCCTCGAGCGCGGTGCCGAGCAGCTCGCGCTCGCGCACCAGCGCCCCGTTGCCCGCGCCGCCCTTGGCGAACTCCTGGATCTCCGCCGCCAGCTTGCCGAGCGCCCCGCCCTGGTCGCGCACGATCTTGCGGAAGAACAGGTCCATGCCCTGGATCGTCGTGGTGCCCTCGTAGAGGGTGTCGATCTTGGCGTCGCGGATGTACTGCTCGATCGGGTAGTCCTGGGTGAAGCCGGATCCGCCGAAGATCTGCAGCGACGTCGCGAGCAGCTCGTAGGCCTTCTCCGATCCGTAGCCCTTGACGATCGGCAGCAGCAGGTCGTTGAGGCGTACGGCGAGGTCGTCGACCTCCCCGTTGTGCCGGGAGATCTCCACCTGGTCCTGGATGGTGGCGGTGTAGAGCACGAGCGCGCGCATGCCCTCGGCCCAGGCCTTCTGGCGCATGAGCATGAGGCGGACGTCAGGGTGGTGGGTGATCGGGACGCGCGGCGCGGCCTTGTTGGTCATCTCGGTGAGGTCGGCGCCCTGGACCCGCTGCTTGGCGTAGTCGAGGGCGTTGAGGTAGCCGGTCGACAGCGTGGAGATGGCCTTGGTGCCGACCATCATCCGGGCGTACTCGATGACCTGGAACATCTGCGCGATGCCGTCGTGGACGTCGCCGACGAGGGTGCCGATCGCCGGGTGCTTCTCGCCGAAGGTGAGCTCGCAGGTGGTCGAGACCTTCAGCCCCATCTTCTTCTCGACCCCGGTGACGTAAGCGCCGTTGCGCTCACCCAGCGACCCGTCTTCGTTGACGAGGAACTTCGGGACGAGGAACAGCGACAGGCCCTTCGTGCCGGCACCGCCGGCACCGGGAACGCCGACCGGCCGGGCGAGCACGAGGTGGAAGATGTTCTCGGGCCAGTCCCATTCGGCACTGGTGATGAAGCGCTTCACGCCCTCGATGTGCCAGGTGCCGTCGGGCTGCTGGGTCGCCGTCGCGCGGCCGGCGCCGACATCGGAGCCCGCGTCGGGCTCGGTGAGCACCATGGTGGCGCCCCAGTGCCGCTCGATCGCGAGCTCGGCGAACCGCTTCTGCTCTGCCGTGCCATTGGCGTGCAGGATCTGCGAGAACGCCGGCCCGGCCGCGAACATGTAGATCGCCGGGTTGGCGCCGAGCACCATCTCCGAGACGGCCCAGATGAGCGACGGTGGCGCGCCGATGCCGCCGAGCTCCTCGCTCAGCGGGAACCGGTCCCAACCCCCTTCGACGTACGCCGCGTAGCTGGCCTTGAAGGAGTCACCGACCGTCACGGTGCTGGTCGCGGGGTCGAAGACCGGGGGGTTGCGGTCGGCGTCGGCGAACGACGCGGCGAGGTCGTTGCTGGCGAGCCGCTCCACCTCGCGCAGCACGTCGCGCGAGGAGTCGACGTCGAGCTGGCTGAACGGGCCAGTGCCCAGGGCGGCGTCGGCACCGAAGACCTCGAAGAGGTTGAACTCGATGTCGCGCAGGTTGCTCTTGTAGTGACCCATCGCCGGCTCCCGTGACGTGGGCGGGGCCGCGCCCGCCGCTCGAACCAGAATGCTACTCATGAGTAACCTACGCAAGCCCACGGCTGGGCGACGCCGGGCAGGTGGTTTCCCGCCGTACGTCGGAAATGTCCGAAACTTCTTCCCGCGCAGCGCGACCGCGCAGGGTTGCTGGGCGACGGAGCGGGAATCGTCGGCGGCGAGACAGCGCGAGCTGTCGGGTCGGTGCTGCGTGGGAACGAGGGGGGACGTCGGTGCGTGCTGTCGGTCTGGTGCTGGCCGGGGGGCTGATGGCGGGGGGACTCGTTGCGGGGGGACCGGC
>JANPHZ010000228.1:0-5005 GCA_031424715.1 Frankiaceae bacterium | reverse complement strand
GCACCAGCTGCGCGAGAGCGAGGAGCTGCACCGCTCCGGTGCGTCACTGGCCGGCACGGTCATCGTCATCGACCCCGGTCACGGCGGCGCGGACCGCGGCGCCACCGGGCACGGCCTGGACGTGGCGGGCGTCGTCGAGCGGTTGGCGGCGGGGTTCGAGGGGCGGCTCGCCGCCTCCGGCGTACGCTCCCTGCTCACCCGTGGCCCGGACGCCTGCACCGCCGACGCCGATCGGGCTGCGCTCGCCAACGAGGCGGGCGCCGACCTGCTGGTGTCGCTGCACTGCGACCGCGGGCAGGCCCCCAGCCACAACGGCGTCGCGACCTACCACTTCGGCACCGGCGCGGGAACCACCTCGACCGTCGGGGAGCACCTGGCCTCGCTGGTGCAGCGCGAGGTCGTCGCGCGCACCGACCTGCTCGACTGCCGGGTCCACGCCAAGACCTGGGAGATCCTGCGGCTCACCCAGATGCCGGCGGTGCGCCTCGAGCTCGGTCACCTCGCCTCGCCGCGCGACGCCGCGCGGCTGGCGGACCCGCTCTTCCTCGACACGGTCGCCGAGGCGCTGCTGGTGTCGGTGCAGCGGCTCTACCTGCCGCCCGACCTCGACCCGCCGACCGGCGTCCTGCGGCTGGCCGACCTCGCGGTCTGACTCAGACGGGGCTGCCTCAGACCGGGCGGAGCACGGGGTCGGGGCTCATCGAGCCGAGCAGCCGCTCCAGGGCGACCTCGACGTCCTCACGCCAGGACACCGCCGACTTGAGCTCGAGCCTCAGCCGCGGGTAGCGGTGGTGCGGCCGCACGGTCTTGAAGCCGACGGCACGCAGGTGTGCCGCCGGCAGCAGGCACTTGCCCACCTCGCCGGTCTCGTCACCGAACGCCTCGATGGCGCGGACGTTGCGGCGTACGAGGTCCTTGGCCAGGCTCTGCAGCATCATCCGGCCGATGCCGCCGCCCTCGAACTCCGCGAGCACCTGTCCGGTCATGAGCAGGACGGCGTCGGCGCTCACCGGTGAGGTGGGGAAGGCCAGCCCGCGCGGGACGTAGGCCGGCGGGGAGTACATGACGTAACCGGCCGGAACGCTGTCGACGTAGGCGATCTTGCCGCACGAGCCCCACTCGAGCAGCGTCGCCGAGACCCACGACTCCTTCTCGAACGCCGTGTCACCGGCCTCGACGGCACGGTCGTAGCCGACCGGGTCGAGCTGCCAGAAGATGCACTTGCGGCACCGCGTCGGCAGGTCGTCGAGGTTGTCGAGGGTGATGCTGACGATCCGTCGGCTCACCGCTTGGGGGCCTTCAGCAACCCGGCCAGCCAGCCACCGACGGCGCCGAGGACCAGTCCCAGGCTGCCGCGCCGCAGCGAGCGACCGCTCGGTCGGGGCAGTCGCAGGTGAGGGGACACCTGGCGAGGGTAACGAGGCGGGCCCGAAAACAGAAGGCTTCTCGCGCGACCGCCGGTAACCTCAGGCCATGCAGGGCCGCCCCCGTTCGACGACGCTCGACGCCTTCACCGGGCGCTATGCCGCGCGCACCGCCGGGATGACCGCCTCGGAGATCCGGGCGCTGTTCGCGGTGGCCTCGCGACCCGAGGTCGTCTCGCTCGCCGGGGGCATGCCCTACACGACGGCGCTCCCGCTCGACGCGGTCGGCAAGCTGATGAGCGACCTGCTGGCGACCCGCGGGGCGCAGGCGCTGCAGTACGGCTCCGGTCAGGGCGACCCGCTGCTGCGCGAGCTGATCTGCGAGGTGATGTCGCTGGAGGGCGTCGTCGCCTCGCCCGACGACGTGGTCGTCACGGTCGGGTCGCAGCAGGCGCTCGACCTGGTGACCCGCGTCTTCTGCGACCCCGGCGACGTGGTGCTCGCCGAGGCCCCGTCGTACGTCGGCGCGCTGGGCACGTTCGCGGCCTACCAGGCCGACGTCGTGCACGTGGAGATGGATGCCGACGGGCTGGTGCCCGAGGCGCTGCGCTCGGCGATCGCCGCGGTCGGCGCCGCCGGCAAGACCGCCAAGTTCCTCTACACGATCCCCAACTTCCACAACCCGGCCGGTGTCTCGCTCGCGCCGTCGCGTCGCGGGGAGATCCTGGAGATCTGCCGGGCCGCCGGGCTTCTGGTGCTCGAGGACAACCCCTACGGCCTGCTCGGCTTCGACGGTCCGCCGACGCCGGCGATCCGCTCGCTGGGCGCCGAGGACGACGTGATCTACCTGGGTTCGTTCTCCAAGACCTTCGCGCCGGGACTGCGGGTGGGCTGGGTCGTCGCGCCCCACGCCGTACGGGAGAAGTTGGTGCTCGCGTCCGAGGCAACGGTGCTGTGCCCCCCGCAGCTCAACCAGCTCGTCGTCGTCGACTACCTCACGACGCAGGACTGGCGCGGGCAGGTCGAGGTGTTCAAAGACCTCTATCGCGAGCGCCGTGACGCCCTGCTCGACTCGCTCGACCAGCTGATGCCGGCGGGGACGACCTGGACGCACCCGACCGGTGGCTTCTACGTCTGGCTGACCCTGCCCGAGGGCCTGGACAGCAAGGTGATGCAGCCGCGCGCGCTGTCGGCGCGGATCGCCTACGTGCCCGGCGTCGGCTTCTACGCCGACGGCCAGGGTGGTCGAGACCTGCGGCTGTCCTACTGCTTCCCCGAGCCGGAGCGGATCCGCGAGGGCGTACGGCGCCTGGCCGGGGTGCTGGAGCAAGAGCTCGAGCTGCTCGAGACGTTCGGCCCGACCACCCAGCCGCTGCGCGCCGGCGGCACCGCGTCGACCCCCACCCCGGATCTCGCGTGAGCTACCTCGTCCTGGCCGGTGGGCTGTCCCACGAGCGCGATGTGTCGCTGCGCTCGGGTCGCCGCTGCGCCGATTCCCTGCGGCACGCGGGCCACGCGGTCGACGTCCTCGATGCCGATTCCTCCTTGCTGGGCAGGCTTTCCGAGTCGTCGTACGACGCCGTGCTCATCGCCCTGCACGGCGGCGCCGGCGAGGACGGCGCGCTGCGCCAGGTGCTCGACCTCACCGGCGTTCCCTACGTCGGCTCGACGCCGGACGCCTGCCGGGTGGCGTGGGACAAGCCGGCGGCGAAGGCTGTCCTGCACGCCGCCGGGCTTTCTACGCCCCCGTCGGTGACCCTGCCGCACGCGACGTTCCGCGAGCTCGGCGCGACCGCGGTCCTCGACCGGATCGTCTCCCACCTGGGGCTGCCGCTGATGGTCAAGCCCTCCCGCGGTGGTTCGGCGCTGGGCTGCACGGTCGTCTCCCAGGCCGCGGACCTGCCGCCGGCGATGGTGCAGTGCTTCTCCTACGGCGAGGCCGCGCTGGTCGAGCGTTACGTCGAGGGACGCGAGGTCGCCGTCACCGTGCTCGACGACGGCTCCGGGCCGCGCGCCCTGCCGGCGGTCGAGATCGTGCCCGTCTCGGGGGTCTACGACTATGCGGCTCGCTACACGGCTGGGGCGACGGAGTACTTCACGCCGGCCCGGCTGTCTTCGGCGGCGGCGGCTGAGGTGGCCCGCGTCGCGGTCGCGGCGCACGTCGCGCTGGGGCTGCGCGACCTGTCACGGGTCGACCTGATCGTGGACTCCGCCGACGTGCCCTGGGTGCTCGAGGTCAACGTCGCCCCAGGGATGACCGAGACCTCGCTGCTCCCGATGGCCGTCGAGGCCGAGGGCTTGGAGCTCGGCGCCGTCCTGGCGTCGCTGCTCGCCCGCGCCGCGGACCGCTGAGCCAGGGATTTCTTGGCCGCCGGAAGGCGGCACTTCCTGAGCAGTCCGTCAACCCCTCCTCAGCCATCTGTGGACGATTTTTCGCCTATGGGGAAAGGGATTCTTGACCGTCCGTTCTGTCGGAGGTCGCGGCTAGTTTCAGGCCATGGCACCCGATCTGCTCGACCCGTTGACCGCTTCGGTCGACGCTCTCGCGCGGGTCGAGGTCGGAGGCTTGGCGATGGCAGAGCTGCAGCGCCTGGGCGCCGGGATCGTGGCCGAACGCGACCGGCTCGACGGCATCTGGACCCGGCTGCTCGGTGAGCTGCAGGTCCGCGGCCAAGGCCGCGTCACCGACGGCGACCACACCATCGCGACCCCCGCGTGGGTCCGAGACACCGCCCGCCTGTCCGGAACCAACGCCGGCCGCAGCGTCCGCGACTCCGTAGCGCTGCGCGAACTGCCGCTCGTCGCCGACGCGATCATCGACGGGACCCTGACCGTCGCGCACGGCCGGGTCCTCGCCCGCCTCGTCGGCCGGATCGACCCGCAAGCCCTCCTGGACTCCCAACCCGAGCTCATCGACGTGGCCCGGCGCACCGACCCCGACTCCCTCGCCCACTACGTCCGCCACCTCATCGCCACCTGGTGCGAGCCCGAGCTCGAACGCCAAGAAGCCGACGCGATCCGCGGCCGCTACCTGCAGATCATCCGCAAGCACAACGGACGCACCCGCGGGATCTTCGAGCTCCCCGACGCCGACGCCGAGATCCTGCTCACCGTCCTGGAACCCCTCGCCCGCCGCGACGGCCTGGCGGATCAGCGCACGGCCGGCCAGCGTCGAGCCGACGCGCTCGTCGACGTGTTCGGCCTCGCCCTGCGCCACGCCAACCTGCCTGACGCCGGCGGGCACCGACCCACCCTCACCTACGTCATCGGCACCGACCCGCGCCCGGACCGGTTTCGCCTCGACCCCGACCAGAGCGCCGCTGCGCACTGCCCCAGCGCACCGTGGACCGGACCCGCAACCCAAGCCACCATCGACCAGCACCTGTGCGACGGCCGCCGGCTCACCCTCACCACCGGGCCCGACGGCCAGATCATCGACCTCACCAGCCACACCGACGAGATCACCGCAGCCCAGCGCCGCGCTGTGGCCGCCCGCGACCGCTGCTGCACCGCCAAGGGATGCAGTCGGCCCCCTGCCTTCTGCGACGTCCACCACCTGCTCGCCCGCGCCGACGGTGGCAGCACCGACGTCCACAACCTGGTCCTGCTCTGCCGAAGGCACCACACCGCCTGGCACCGCG
>JANPHZ010000227.1:0-1834 GCA_031424715.1 Frankiaceae bacterium | reverse complement strand
TGCCGGGGCGCAGCGGGGACGTCGTCGACGTCCTCGCCGACATCGCGGGCGCCTCGCTCGGCTGGCTCATCGCCCAGAGGCTGGTGGGCAAGACGGACGCCAAACTGTCCGACGAGGGCGATTCGAAGCCGCTCCGCTGAGAACGGGTACTTCCTCACGTCCTTCTACGGCCAGGAGAGCCCCAGACCTCTCATCCAGAGGGCCAGCTCGAAGAGCAGCGGCGTGGTGCGCCCCGCGACGCCCCCTCCGGCGGCAGGCTGCCGGTCGTGCAGCCTGGCGACGACGTACGCCGACACCGCTGGGAGCAGCGTGCGGAATGGCCGCTCATGGTCGCCGCGCTGCTGTTCCTGGTCGCATACGCCGCGCCCATCATCGAGCCGGACCTGCCGAGCGAGGCCGTCCGCACCGCGAGCTGGATCGTGGCCGGGACGTGGGCACTGTTCGCGGTCGACTTCCTCCTCCGGCTGGCGCTCACGACCCAACGCTGGAGGTTTGTCCGCCAGCACCCGCTCGACCTCGCCGTCGTCGCCCTGCCGCTGCTGCGGCCGCTGCGGCTTCTGCGCCTGCTAACGCTGTTGTCCTTCGTCAACAGGCGCGCCCGGAGCTCGCTGCGCGGCCGGGTGATCGCCTACGTCGCCGGGCTGACCACGCTGGTGCTGCTGTTGGCCTCGCTGGCCGTGCTCGACGCCGAGCGCGGCCGTGAAAGTGCCAACATCGCCGACTTCGGCGACGCGCTGTGGTGGTCGGCCACGACCGTGACGACTGTCGGCTACGGCGACCGCTTTCCGGTCACCGGCACGGGCCGGTTGATCGCGGTCGCCCTCATGCTGGCTGGAATCGCGCTGCTCGGAGTGGTGACGGCCGCGTTCGCCTCGTGGCTCATCGAGCGGGTGGCCGAGGTGGCCGAAGTCGAGCAGGCGGCCACCCGCCAGGACCTCGAGGCGCTCACGGCTGAGGTTGCCGCCCTGCGGGCCACCCTGCAGCGCCAGACCTAACGGCACCTAGCCGCTGCGACGGTCAGGGGGTGGGTTGAGGCTGACGCCCCGCAGCCACGATGTCTTGCAAGGTCTTGCAGTAGGTCCCTTGGATGCCGTCGGCGGTGGGGTCGCACTCACCGGCGGGTTCCTCGTCTGGCCGGAGCGGTCTCGGCAGCGTCACCCGATGCGGAAATGCTGAGAATTCGGCAGTACAAGCACCATCCGGCACGGACGTGTCACGGTTTACTGCCGTGAGTCGCAGCATTTCGCCTTCTGCAAGTACGTCGGTACGGTCGTAGGTCAGACAGCCGCCACCGGCGAGGCGGATGACGACTTGCCGACGATCGGCTGCCACCTCATCCAAAGCCCATAGGGCTGGCACTTCCCTGGTCGTAGCACTAGACGAACTCGCATTAGCTGACGCTTTCTCGTCCCCAGAAGCCGCCACCCCGTCTTCGGACGCGCCGCATGCCGCAGCAAGCAGAACAGCCAGCAGGGCGACGGAACGGCGGAGGTGCGACACAGCCATGAGACGAAGCATGACGCAGGACGGTTCCGACGGCCCTGGCTAACGGCACCTCTCAGCGGTGAGGCCAATGAGGGCCGACCAAGATCTTCGCGGTTCGGTGGGGGTCCTGACCCCCACAACTCCCCGAAGATCTTGCTGGTGACGGCTGTGCCTCCGCGGAGTCACTGACAGCGAAGAAGGCCGGTTATTGATGGCGTGCTGCCGCTCATGTGGACAAGTTGTTTCCGCGGAGACAGGTTGTCCACAGAGCGGGCAGGCCAGGACGCCACCGCTGGCTGTCCAGCCTCTGGTTTCGGGTGGAGCTGAGGGGATTCGAACCCCTGACCCC
>JANPHZ010000226.1:0-1728 GCA_031424715.1 Frankiaceae bacterium | reverse complement strand
CCGCGGCCGTCCCCCGAGCGACAGCGGCAACCGGTCCTCCATGAGCAGCACCCCACTGGGCAGGCGCGAGACGTTGTGCAACCGCAGCTGCACCGTGGACACCCGCCCGGTGGGCACTCTGGGGGGTTCGAGGACGCGCCGGCACGACAACCGGTAGCGGGTGCGTGAGACCACGGCCACGGCGACGAGCGGCAGGGTGAGCAGGAAGACCCCGACCCGTAGCAGGTCGGGCAGCCCGAACGCGACGGCGAGCAGGCCCAGGCTGAGCCCGAAGGCCAGCAAGCAGCGACCGCGCGTGGTCAGCCCTCGCAGCTGCGTCATGAAGGGGTCAACGACGACGGGGGCCCGGACGTTCGACGGCCACGGGCACCCGGTCGAGCAGGTCGTCGACGATGCCCTCGGCGGTGTGGCCGCCCATCTGCGCCTCCGCGGTGGGGAGCACCCGGTGCGCGAGCACGGCCGGGGCAAGCTCCTGCACGTCGTCGGGCAGCACGTAGTCGCGGCCGGCCAGCCCTGCCTGCGCCCGGGCGGCGCGCAGCAGCTGCAGGGACGAGCGCGGCGAGGCGCCGAGCCGCAGCAGCGGTGACTCGCGGGTCGCGGTGCTGAGCGCGACGACGTACTGCTTCACCTCGATCGAGACGTGCAGGTCGCGCACGAGCTCGATCAGGCGGCTGACCTCGTGCGCGTCGGCGACGGGCTGCAGCGCGTCGAGCGGGTCGGCGCCGCCGTGGGTGTCGAGCATCTCAAGCTCGGCCGCGGCCGACGGGTAACCCATCGACACGCGGGCGGTGAACCGGTCGCGCTGGGCCTCGGGGAGGGGGTAGGTCCCCTCCATCTCGATGGGGTTCTGCGTCGCCACGACCATGAACGGGGTCTCGAGCTCGTACGTCGTCCCGTCGACCGTGACCTGCCGCTCCTCCATGGCCTCGAGCAGCGCCGACTGGGTCTTGGGGGACGCGCGGTTGATCTCGTCACCGACGACGAGGTTGGCGAAGACCGCGCCCGGTTTGAACTCGAACTCGCGCTCCTCCTGGTTGTAGACGCTCACCCCCGTCACGTCGCTCGGCAGCAGGTCGGGGGTGAACTGGATCCGGCGGACGGTGCAGTCGATCGAGCGGGCGAGCGCTTTGGCCAGCAGCGTCTTGCCGACTCCGGGCACGTCCTCGATGAGCAAGTGGCCCTGTGCCAGCAAGACGACGAGGGCGAGCCGGACAGCCTCGGGCTTGCCCTCGATGACGCGCTCGATGTTGGCGGTGATGCGCTCGCCGGCCTGCTGCAGCTGGTCAAGGTCGACCACGGCGCTGGCCCGGCTCGGTCGGGCGGGACGGACCACGGGGGCAGCCTCCAGGGCTCTCGGATCGCGGGACGGGTCAGGGGCGGGCATCGCGAGCTGGCCTCCACTCTCGCACCGCCCGCCGGGCTCTGCTGTCCCCGCCCCGGGAGGCCAAGGCGCCCCACCCCACCCCACCGGCGGTGACCTGGGCTTTTGTGGAGGTCAACGACTCGCCGTAGGAGAAAAGTCGTTGACCGGGGAGCAAAGTGGAGTAACGTGGGGGACATCGGAGCCAGGGGGGTGGTGCGGCGGTGTTTCTCGGCACCCACACGCCGCGCCTCGACGACAAGGGCCGGCTCTTCCTCCCGGCCAAGTTCCGCGACGAGCTGTCAGGGGGTGTCGTGATCACCAAGGGCCAGGAGCACTGCCTGGACGTGTTCACCCGCGCCGCCTTC
>JANPHZ010000225.1:0-11168 GCA_031424715.1 Frankiaceae bacterium | reverse complement strand
TGCTCGTGCCGCCGCTGCTGCTCGACCTGCCCGACCGCCTGCCTACGGCGCAGGGCGGGCTCGCGATCGCGGCCCTCGGCCTCGTCGGGACCGGGCTGGCCTTCCTCGCCTTCTACTGGATGCTTGACCAGGTCGGACCCGAGCGGACCGTGCTGGTCACCTACCTGGCCCCGGTCTTCGCGGTCGGCTACGGCGTGGTGCTGCTCGCCGAGCGCTTCACCCTGGTCGGGGCCGGCGGCATGGTGCTGGTGCTGGCCGGTGCCTACCTGGCCGGACGCCGGCCCCGCCACCCGCAGCCGGTGGCCCCGGTCCCGCGGGAGGCCGTCCCGGCGCGCTAGTCGCCGGCCCGTCAGGCGGGACGGCGCAGGACCGAGTCGGCGTGCCGCCGTCGTAGCGCGAGGCCGCCGAGGACCCCGCCGGCCAGCGCGCCGATCCCCGCCGCCGTCGGCACGCCAATCTTGGCGGCCTTGCGCCCGGTGCGGAAGTCACGGACGACCCAGCCGCGCTGGCGGGCGGTCTCGCGCAGCGCGCTGTCGGGGTTGACCGCCACGGCGTGGCCGACGGCCTCGAACAGGGGGATGTCGTTGGAGGAGTCGCTGTAGGCGGTGCAGCGCGACAGGTCCAGGCCCTCGCGCTCGGCCAGGGCCCGGACCGCCTCGGCCTTGGACGGCCCGTGCAGCGGCTCGCCCACCAGCCGGCCGGTGTAGAGACCGTCCTCGACCTCGCTGACGGTGCCCAGCGCACCGGTGAGGCCTAGGCGCGCGGCGATGATCCGGGCGAGCTCGACCGGGGTGGCGGTGACGAGCCAGACGCGCTGGCCGGCATCGAGGTGCTGCTGCGCCAGCGCGCGGGTCCCCGACCAGATGCGCCGTTCCATCAGCTCGTCGTAGATCTCCTCGCCGTACGCCACGATCTCGTCGACGCTCTTACCGGCCACGAGGCCCAAGGCCTTGTCGCGCGCCTCGGCGACCGCCTCGAGGTTTTCCTTGCCGCGCACCCGGAAGGCCAGCTGCTGCCAGCCGAAGCGCAGCAGGTCGGAGGTGGTGATCAGTCCGCGCCCGGCCATGCCCTTGCCGAAGAAGTAGATCGACGCCCCGCGGATCATCGTGTTGTCGACGTCGAAGAAGGCCGCAGCCGTCGGGTCGGCGGGGACGTTGAGGCTGTCCTCCACCTCGGCGGCCGCGGCGGCGGCGGCGCCGGCCAGCACCGCGCGCACCTCGTCGTCGGGCGAGCGGCGACCGAGCGGGCGACCGAGCAGCCGGATCATGCGCCCGAGCCTATCGGCACGCAGCACAGCGCCCCCGCTCTCCGAGGAGAGCGGGGGCGCTGACGTGCGGGGGTGATTAGTCCGCGATGGCCGTACGGCGACGGCGGGCGACGAGCGCGGCACCGACGAGGAGCGTGGCGACCGCGCCGGTCAGCGGCAGAGCGCCACCCGTGCGGGGCAGAGCGGTCGGGGTGACCGACGGGGCAGCCGGGGGAGCAGCCACGAGGCGGCTGGTGGCCGCAGCGTTGGCCGAGACCAGCTTGATCTCGATGAACTTCTTGCCGGCCGGCAGGAGCGCCACACCGGTGGGCACGCCGGCGACGATGCCGTGCAGGACGGGCGGGTCGACCGTCAGGACCGTGGTCGCGACGTCGGCGACGGCGGAGGTGCCGTCCGGGGACGTGACCGTCTGGCCCTTGCCGATCTCGACGTTGACGCCGGCGACCGTGTTGAGCAGGCCGTTGACGGCAGTGACCGCACCGTTGACCGTGCCCTGCAGCGCCGGCGGGAGGCCGGTGCCGAGCGCGTTGACGTTGAGGCCGTTCTGGTCGAGCAGCGCGGTGAGCGCGCCGTCGGCGATGTCCACCTTGAAGACGGGGGCGTTGGTGACGGCCTTGGCCGTACCGGGGGCGCCACCCGCGGAGGCGGTGGCCTGCGAGGTGATGGCGTTGACCTTGACCAGGCCACCGAGCACGCTGAGGTTCTTGATCGTGTTGGTGACGTCGGACGTCATGACGTTGCCCTTGCGGGTGATGAGCTGGTCGGACGTGACGGCGTCGAGCGACACGAGGTCGGTCGTGGCCGACAGGCTGTTCAGCGTGTTCGTCAGCCCGGTGAGGGTGCTGGTCAGGGAGTCGACCGCAGCCTGGACCGGCGCCGTGACGGCGGTGGTCTGGCTCGCGGTGCCGTTCAGCGTCGCGATGGCGTCGTTGACGGTGTCAGCGACGGTGGCGACCGCGGTGTTCGAGGTCGTCGTCGTGGTCGCGAGGGCGGTGTTGAGCAGCTCCTGGACCGGCGCGGTGATCGACTTGGCAGCGGAGAGGGGGGCGCTGATGCTGACCTTGGCCACGGCGCTGCTGCTCTTGGCGAGCACACCGTCGACGGTCGGGTTGGCGACCTTGCTCGACAGCGGCAGGACGCTGACCTTGACGCCGTTGGCGTTGTAGTCGAGCAGGCCCGGGCTGGTGTCCTCGAGCTTGGCGCCGAGCGCCGCCTGGGTGCGGGTGGAGAGCGGCTTGATCAGGTCGGACAGGGTGCCGGTGCCGAGGACGGCGCCACTGGTGGCGACCGGGAGGCCGACCGTGGAGACCTTGCCGGTGGTGAGCGAGATGCTCTGCACGATCTGCGAGGTGCCCAGCGCCGCGGCGGCAGCCGTGGGGAGGTTGATGGTGATGGTGAGCGCCGAACCCACGCCGTCAGCAGTCATCTGACGGGTGTCCGCCGCTGCCGTGGCGGGGCTGGCGATGCCGGCACCGGCCGCAACGAGCGTGCCGGTCGCAAGAGCCAGTGCGGTGAGCCGCCCGACCCGTCCCTGAACTGCCATGTGAGTAGTCCTTCCAAAGCGTCGTATGTCCGCACGAACTATCGGTTATTGGGACTCACCACTGAAGTGCTGCCGAGGATCAGTTCGGCGCGTCCCTTGGGCACTGAAACGACGGCCTGGCCCCGCGGTGACGGGTGACACAGAAACTTTTTTCGCCGCCTCCCCCGAAACCGGACACGGGGGACGAACGGGGGTACGCCGACACTCGGTAAGCCCGGCGCGGGTGAGAAGCGGGTAGCAGCGCGACCGAGCTACAGGGCGATCGGGTCGGCCGGGCCACCGCTGCGCCACTGGGCGAGCGGGGCGAAGGAGTCGGGTCCGGTGGAGTCCACCTCGGACAGCAGCCGCAGCGCAGCGAGCTCGCTGGCGCTCTCGACCGGGGGAACGACCTCCGGGCCGCCCGCCTTGGGCAGCGGCAGACCGGTCGGGGTGGGCACCGGGACCGGCAGCGGCGGCAGCGGCGACACCGTCGGAACCGGAACCGGAACGGGGACCGGCAGCGGCGCAGGGGTGGCGGAGGCAGACGCGCTGGCGCTCGGGGTCGCGCTCGGCGTCGGCTCGGCGGACGGCGTCGGGGCCTCGCTCGGCTCCGGCGTGGGCGCGGGGGTCGGCTCGGCGGCGCCGGGGCTGCTGGTGGCCGGGGCGCAGCCGCACGGCGCGGGCTGGGACGCCGACGACTGCGGCACGGGCTGCGGCTGGGCGTCGGCAGGTGGCAGCGCGGCAGGCGCCTCGACCGGGTTGCACAGCCCGGTGCAGACGCCGACGGCGAGCAGCTGGCTGGCCTGGGCGCCGACCTCGGCGACCAGGGCGAGGGAGGCCTCGCCGCGCTCGCGGGCATCGGCTGGGAGCGAGGGCAGCAGGGCGCGCAGTGCGCTGCTCTGCTTGCCGGCGAAGCGGGCCAGGATCTGCAGCGGCACGTCGGTCTGGGTGTCGCGGTAGGCCGCGGAGAGCAGGTCGCTGCCGGTGCGGGTCTGGCCGTCCATATCGCGCAGCGCCGCGCGGATGCGCTCTGCGGTCGATCCGCCCAAGGCGCTGGAGGCGCTGACCGGGCTGATCGGGCCGAGGGCGGCGTCACGACCGAGCGTCAGGCCCCGGACCTCGCTCAGTCGCTCCTGCGCGAAGGCGAGGTGCTTGCTGCCCTTGTCGACCGCGCCGTCGGCGGTGCGCAGCTGGAACGCCTCGGCGCCCTTCTTGACGCCGTAGAACGGGTCGCCGGGCAGTGACTGCCCGGCAGCGACGGCCACGCCGGTCACGGCGACGACCGAAGCCATCGCTCCGGCGGCGACACCGAGACCACGCTGCGCCTTGCGGCCAGAGGTCCAGGAGACCGCGGCGGCCACGGCGCTAGAGCCCGACTTCTCGACGGCGGCGCGGGCGGGTGCGCTGTGGGCCTGGACGGCGGCGACGGCCATCAGGCGGGTGCGCAGCGCGTCCCGGAACTCCGGTCGCGGCGCGATCGCCTGCGCTGCTCCGGCGCCGACCGTGTTGAGGCGCTGGGCGATCCCGGCGTACGACGCCAGGGTGGGGGAGGCAAGTGAGGTGGCGCCGGCTCCGGCGCTCAGCCGGCCACCCAGGGCGCCGTCGAGCAGGTCGGCGAGCTCCTGGGCGCGGCCACGGGTTCCGAGCGGGTTCATGGCCGGACCTCCGATCCTTGCGCGTCATGAGCGTTCAGCAGCGCGGACAAAGGGCCCGCACCCGGGGCAGGTCGCCCCGATGTCTGGCCCAACGACGCACTCCTGCAGTCGGTGACGGGTAGTGCCGAAATATGGTTGTGACGAGCCATGTGGCTCCTGGTCACCGGCGCGCTCACAGCTCCATCCCCTCGGGCAGGAGCCGGCCGAGCGACCGGATGGCGCGGTACTGCAGGGCCTTGATGGCGCCGTCGTTCTTGCCCATCGCCTCTGCGGTCTCGGCCACCGAAAGGCCCTGGAGGAAGCGCAGGACGATGCACTCCTGCTGCTCGGGGTTGAGCTGCTTGACCGCCTCGAGCAGCACCTTGTTCTGCATCGCGTCCAGGACAGCGCCCTCGGGGCTGTCGGCCACGAGCTGGGCCGCGCCGGACTCGGTGACGTCGTCGGTGGTCAGCTCGAGCCGGTAGCGACCGCTCTTGTAGTGGTCGGCGATGAGGTTGCGGGCGATCGTGACGAACCACGCGCCGACGTCGCGGCCCTGCCAGGTGAACGACGAGATCCGGCGCAGCGCCCGCAGGAAGGTCTCGCTGGTGAGGTCCTCGGCGAGCTGGGCCGTACCGACGCGGTAGTAGATGTAGCGGTAGACGAGCGAGACGTAGCGGTCGTAGAGCTCGCCGAAGGCGTCGGCCTCGCCGGCCTGGGCGCGCTGGACCAGCGCGAGCGTGATCGCTGTGTCGCCCTCGGCGGGCGCGTAGACCTCGTCGCCCCCGCCGGCCGTGGGCTGGGCAGGCACGTGCGCGGTCGACGCCGCAACTCCGCCGGAGGGCAGGCGCGGCCGGGTGGCGGCACGGAAGGCGGGGCGCGCGCCCTCGGCCAGGCTGCCGGCCACGAGCTGGGCGCGGGCCGAGCGCACAGCCTCGTGCTGGCGGGTCTCGCGGACAGCGGCGCGCAGTGCCGCGAGCCCCTCGGGAGTGCCCGGCCTCACCGGAGCGGGCCCAAACGGGTGCGGACGCGCGAGCACGCGGCAGGGGGTGGCGCGGGCATGCGCACATCGCCTCCTGTCGGGCACCGGGCAGTCCGGCGGCAGGGGAAGGAGCCTCCAGCGTAGGGCGCGGGGACGGCCTACGTCAGGAATCGGCAGAAAGGACCCCGGGCCTGAGCCTGCACCGGAGCGCCGACCACGGGTGCCGATGTGCCTGCGCGGACGTACCCTGGCGCCATGTCGGGGTCCAGCGTGGCGGGGTCGCGCGCGGTCCCGCCCGCGCGGCGGCGTCGGCGCAGGTCCCCTGCCGCACGGGTGCTGCGGGTGGCGCTGGTCTTCTTCCTGGCCCTGATCGTCGGGGCCGGGAGCTTCGTCTCCGGGCTGCTGGCCGCGCCCATCGACTTCGCCGTACCTCCGCCGTTGAAGTCGGCTCTGCTCCTGGCGTCGGACGGCAAGACGCAGTTCGCGACGCTGCGGCCGCCGCTGCGGCGCGAGGTGGTCCCGGCCGCGCAGATCCCGGAGGTCATGCGCCGGGCGATGATCTCGGCCGAGGACGAGCGCTTCCTCGAGCACAACGGCGTCGACCCCCTCGCGACCGTGCGCGCGGCCTACCGCGACCTCACCGGCGGTCGCAAGCAGGGTGGCTCGACGATCACCCAGCAGTACGTCAAGAACGTCTACATCCAAGAGGGCGGCCGGGCCGCGGAGAAGACCCTGACGCGCAAGGTCAAGGAGGCGGCGCTCGCCGTACGGCTGGAGAACCGCCTCACCAAGCAGCAGATCCTCATCGACTACCTCAACGCGCTCTACCTGGGCAACAACGTCTACGGCGTGCAGGCCGCGTCGCGCTACTACTACGGCGTCGACGTGAAGGACCTGGACCTCGACCGGGCCCGCAACCGGCGCGACCCGAGTCTGGCGCTGGCGCGGGCGACGATGCTCGCCGGGATCGCCCCGGCTCCGTCGGCGTGGAACCCGGTGAAGGACTTCGCCACCGCTCGGGCCCGGCAGCGCTACACGCTGAACCAGATGATCAAGATCGGCTACGTCACGCCCGGCGAGGCGAGTGACGCCTTCGCCCGTCGCGCGGCCGTCATCCCGCTGCGCGAGCAGCCCCCTGAGCTGCCGACGGACGCGCCGGAGTTCGCCGACCTGATGAAGGCGCAGCTGCAGAGCAAGTTCAAGGGCGCTGACGAGGAGACGCTCTTCCAGGGAGGTCTGCGGGTCAAGACCACGATGGACAAGGACCTGCAGACCGCGGCGACGCGCGCGCTGCGGGAGGTCATCCCCAACGTCACCGACCCCCAGGGCGCGGTCGCGGCGATCGACATCAGGACCGGCGATGTCCGCGCCATGACGACCTTGCGCCGTGACCCGAAGCAGAAGGTCACCGGCTACACCCGCAACGGGCTCAACCTGGCGACCAGCGCCTACCGGTCCACCGGTTCGACGATCAAGCCGTTCACGCTCGCGGTGGCGCTGCAGCAGGGACGGTCGTTGAACGACCGGATGTTCGGGCCGCAGTGCCTGGCTATCCGCGACAGCAGCGAGCCCGATGGCGTCTACCGACCGTGCAACGCCGGCGACAGCGAGTCGGGCACGTTCAGCCTGCGCAGCGCCCTGGCGCTGTCGGTCAACACCGTCTACATCCCGCTGGCCAACCAGGCCGGGCGCACGAAGATCCGCGACCTGATGCTGGCGTCGGGCGTCAAGGTCTCCCCGCCGACCAAGTCCAACCCCAACCCGTTCAGCCCGGCCGTGAAGTCCTTTGGTCTCGGCACCACCGCCGAGGTGACCCCGCTGTCGCTGGCCAACGCCTACGCCGCGCTCGTCAACCGCGGCGTGCACACCGAGCCGCGGTTCTTCACCGAGGTGCGCACGGGGGCCGACGCCACGTCGAGCGGCGCGGTGCTGGACGGCATCGCCTCCCCGGTCAAGCGCAAGCGGGTCCTGCCGGTCGGCGTCGCCGACGACGTGACCCTCGCGATGCGCGACGTGATCACCCGCGGCACCGCGCGGCGGGCTGCGCAGCCCTTCCCGGTCTACGGCAAGACGGGCACGACCGACGACGCCAAGGACGCGTGGTTCGTCGGATGCGCCCGCGAGCCGCAGTACGTCTGCATCGCCACCTGGATGGGCTACGAGGACAACCGCTCGATGCGCAACATCGGCGGGGTGAAGGGCCTGGTGTTCGGTGGCACCCTGCCGGCCAAGGTCTTCTCCCGCACCTTCGAGATCCTGCGCGAGATCCAGGCCGACCGGGCCGCCCGGATGAGCCCCGCCCCGTCACCCACGGCGCGCAGCACGGCGGGTCCGTCCAAGCGCCGGCGCAGCTCCCCGCCGGCCGTGGTCTCGCCCACCCCCTCGACCGTACGACGGCCCACGACTGCGCCCGCGACCCGCGCTCCGGCGCCGCCTCCCGCGAGCCAGCCGCCGCCGATCGTGCCGCCCGGCCCCGGCGGTGGCGGTGGTGGCGGTGGTGGCGGCGAGGGCAGCCCGAGCCCCGCCCCCAGCGGCTGAGCGCCGTACGAGGTCGGGCCCGTCAATCGGCCAGGTCCCAGAGGAGTCGGTAGTAGCGGGTGCGTTCCTCGTCCGGGGCGACGCCGTAGGAAGCCAGCAGCTCCCCCTCCCAGTCGGGTCCGTAGTTCCACTGGGTGGACCACGTCGCGACGGCGAGGTCGGCCCAGCGGTCGCCGGTGCCCATCCGGCCCAGGTCGACGAAGCCGGACACCCGCCCGTCCGCAAGCAGCACGGTGTTCGGGGCGCACGCGTCGCCGTGGCACACCACCAGCCGGTCGACGGGCGGCGGCGTCGCGACGCGGGCGAGGGCCTGCTCGGGCGTGAGGCCCGCATGATCGGCATGCCACCGCGCTGGTGTCAGCGCACCCCGCGCGTGCGCAGCGTGCGCCCGGCCGAGCCGGTCGTCTGCTGACCAGGTGAACGGGCAGTCCGCCGAGGGAAGTGACTCGTGGAGCAGGCGCAGCCCTTCGCCCAGGGCGCGCACCGCCGTCCGAGGGTCGGCGAGCCAGCGGTGGTCGACGGCGTTGTCACCCGGGATGGCGGCCGTCATCAGCCAGCTCGTGCCGTCGTCCTCGACGCCGTGGCCGAGCACGCGAGGGACGGTGAGCGAGCGACCTGCCCAGTCCAGCCGCGCCACCTCATCGCTGAAGGGCGGCGTCGTTCCCGCCGGGGCGAACTTCACGAAGCGGTTCGCGCCGACCACCTCGAAGGTCAGGCCACCGAACTCGTTGCGCCACACGCAGCGGACGGGGTGGTTTCCGGCCAGGCTTCGCACGACGAGGGGTACGTCGACTGGCTGCTCGGGCTCCATCGGCGGCTTCCTGGTGGCGCCTCTGGTGTCGGCGGCTGCGGCTCTGGCCCCGGAGGCTACGGCCGGGGCAGGGCGCTGTGCCAGACTCGCTCCCGGCCCACGAGTCCCGGAGGATCCCCGCAGTGACGCGAGTGTCGGTGACCAACCTCGCCGAGCTGGTCCGCTCTGCGGCGGCGCGCCAGCCGGACAAGGCCGCGTTCCTCTCCCACGACCGGTCGCTGACCTGGTCGCAGGTCGACGCGCAGGTCGACGCGACGGCCGCGGCGCTGCAGGGCCTGGGTCTCACGGCCGGCCAGCGCATCGGTCTGCAGCTCGGCAACACCCTGGACTTCCCGGTCGCTTACTTCGGCGCCCTGCGGGCCGGGCTCGTCGCCGTACCCATCAACACCGGCTACACCACCGACGAACTGCGGCACTGCTTGGGCGACTGCGGCGCGAGCGCGCTCATCACCAGCCGCTCCGGCGCCGAGGGTGCGCTCTCGCTCGCCGCGGAGCTGGACTCGCTCGAGCACGTCGTCGTTGCCGGGACCGACGTGGCGCCGGACGGGGCGCTGGCACTGGAGGCCCTGCAGGCCGCCGCTCCAGCGGGTCGCCTCGACGCGGTCGGCGCCGGCGAGGACCTTGCCGTCGTCCTTTACACGTCCGGGACGAGCGGCCGGCCGAAGGGCGCGATGCTCACGCACCGGGCCCTGCTCGGCAACCTCGACCAGACGGCGCAGATCGAGCCGCCGGTCACGACCACCGACGACGTGGTCCTGCTGGTCCTGCCGCTGTTCCACATCTACGGCCTCAACGGCGCGCTCGGGGCGGTCACCCGCGAAGCCGCCACCGGGGTGCTCGTCGAGCGCTTCGACCCGGTCGACACGCTGGCCGAGATCCGCCAGCGCGCGGTGACCAACGTCGTCGGTGCCCCTCCGATGTACGTCGCCTGGTCGATGCTGCCCGACGTCGGTGACGCCTTCGCCAGTGTGCGCATCGCGCTGTCCGGGGCGGCGCCGTTGCCGAGCAGCGTGCTGCACCGGGTGCTCGACGTGACCGGCCACCACATCTTCGAGGGCTACGGGCTGACCGAGACGGCGCCGGTCCTCACCACCACGCTGATGAGCGAGGTGGCCAAGCCGAGCTCGATCGGGCGACCCATCCCCGGCGTGGAGCTGCGGCTCCTCGACGAGCAGGGCAGCGAGGTCGACGACGGCGACCCGGGCGAGATCGTCGTACGCGGGGTCAACGTCTTCTCCGGCTACTGGCCGGACGGGACCGACGGCCCGGACGCCGACGGCTGGTTCGCCACCGGTGACATCGCCCTGGCCGACGCCGACGGCGACCTCCGGCTGGTCGACCGTCGCAAGGAGCTGATCCTGGTCAGCGGCTTCAACGTCTACCCGCGTGAGGTCGAGGACGTGCTGGCGGCGCACCCGGACATCGAGGAGGCGGCCGTCCTGGGCGTACCGCACCCCTACACCGGGGAGTCGGTGAAGGCGCTGGTCGTCGTGGGCTCCGGTGGCCGGTTGAGCGCGGACGAGGTCATCAGTCACTGCGCCCGCTCCCTGGCCCGGTTCAAGTGCCCCACGTCGGTCGAGTTCGTCAGCGAGCTGCCGCACTCGGCGACCGGCAAGGTCAGCAAGGGGCGGCTGCGGCAGGCCGCCAGCCAGGTGCAGGCGGAGGCCAGCTGAGGCTGCGCCGTCGCCGGGAGGCGCGACCGCAGCTCGTCACGTTCGTGACCCGGGTCGGCTGTCACCTGTGCGACGAGGCGCGGCCACTCGTCGAGCGCGCCGCCGCCAGGGCAGGCGTGCGGCTGGAGGTCAGGGACGTCGACGCCGATCCGAGCGACCGGGCGGCGTACGGCGAGAAGGTCCCGGTCGTCCTGCTCGACGGCCGCGAGCACGCTTACTGGCGGGTCGAAGAGGGTGCGCTCCGGCGTGCCCTCGGTGGCTGATCAGGCCCGGTTACCTGGGTCACAGCGGGGGCCTCCGACTTTGTGAATGCGTTCACGAAGCCGTACCGTTGGCCGGCGACAGGTCAGCGATCGCCCACGACCACCGAGCCCGGGAGCAACTGGTGAGCGAGCAGGCAGAGGACGCCGCTCGCCGCATCCCCGAGGCCACCGTCGCGCGGCTCCCGGTCTACCTCCGGGCCCTGCACGCGCTGGCGGACGAAGGCACCGGACGGGTCTCGTCGGAGGCGCTCGCCCGCGCCACCGGCGTCAACGGCGCCAAGGTGCGCAAGGACCTATCCCACCTGGGGTCCTACGGCACCCGCGGCGTCGGTTACGCCGTCGACGAGCTGGTCGTGCACATCAGCGCGGCCCTCGGCCTGACCCACCGGCGGGCCGTCGTGCTCGTCGGGATCGGCAACCTCGGGCACGCCCTCGCCGGCTACGGCGGGTTCGCCTCCCGTGGCTTCGCCATCGCCGG
>JANPHZ010000224.1:0-4169 GCA_031424715.1 Frankiaceae bacterium | reverse complement strand
TGCTGGCGCTGTGACACCGCGCTGCTCTACTACGCGCTGCCCAGCTGGTACATCCGTACGACCGCCATCAAGGACCGGTTGCTCGAGGAGAACGCCAAGACCGACTGGCACCCCGCCACCATCAAGACCGGGCGGTACGGCGACTGGCTCGACAACAACATCGACTGGGCGCTGAGCCGCAACCGCTACTGGGGCACGCCGCTGCCGGTCTGGCGCTGCACGGCCGAGGCGACCCACTGGCGCGCGGTCGGGTCTCTCGCCGAGCTGTCCGAGCTGAGCGGCACCAACGTGTCGGCGCTGGACCCCCACCGGCCGTTCGTCGACGACGTCGTCGTGCCCTGTCGCGAGTGCGGCGCCGAGAGCCAGCGCGTGCCCGAGGTCATCGACGGGTGGTACGACAGCGGCGCGATGCCCTTTGCGCAGGTCGGCTACCCCTGGACGGGGGTCGAGCCGGCCTACCCGGCGCAGTTCATCGCCGAGGCGATCGACCAGACGCGCGGCTGGTTCTACACGCTGATGGCGGTCGGGACGCTGGTGTTCGACCGCTCGTCGTACGAGACCGTGCTCTGCCTGGGGCACATCCTCGACGCCGACGGCCGCAAGATGAGCAAGCACCTGGGCAACGTGCTGGATCCGTTCGCCCTGATGGAGCGGCACGGGGCCGACGCGGTGCGCTGGTTCATGCTCTGCGGCGGCAGTCCCTGGTCGGGGCGGCGGGTCAGCCACGAGGCGCTGGATGAGGCCGTGCGCAAGGTCCTGCTGACCTACTGGAACACCGCCGCCTTCCTCACCCTCTACGCCGACGCGAACGACTGGGCGCCCGGCGGTGACCCCGGGGTCGTGACGGCGCTGGACCGCTGGGCGATGACGCAGGTGCACGACACCGCGCTCGAGGTGACGGCAGCGCTCGAGGACTTCGACTCGCTGCGAGCTGGCCGGCGCCTCGCGCAGTGCATCGACGACCTGTCCAACTGGTACGTCCGCACCTCACGCCGCCGCTTCTGGGACGGTGACCCGGCGGCGCTGTCGACCCTGCACGAGTGCCTGCGCGTGGTCACCCTGCTGATGGCGCCGTTCACGCCGTTCGTCACCGACGAGGTGTGGGACGCGCTCGTGCCGGGCCACGACTCGGTGCACCTGCAGACGTGGCCCGCGGGCGATCCCGCGGTGGTCGACGTCGACCTGTCCGCCCAGATGGCCCTCGTACGCCGGCTGGTCGACCTCGGTCGCGCGGCGCGCGCGGAGTCCAAGACCAAGACCCGCCAACCGCTCGGCCGCGCCCTGGTCAGTGCCCATGGCTGGGACGCCCTGCCCGAGGAGCTGCGCGCCCTGGTGGCCGCCGAGCTCAACGTCCTCACTCTGGAGCGCCTCTCCGGCGACCTCGTCGAGGTGAGCGTCAAGGCCAACTTCCGAGCCCTGGGCAAGCGGTTCGGCAAGCGCACCCAGCAGGTGGCCGATGCCGTGCACGCCCTGGACCCGGCGGGCCTCGTGCGCGCCCTCGCCGACGGCGCGGCGACGGTCACGCTCGACGGCGAGGACCACCCGCTGGCCGGTGACGACGTCCTCGTCACCGAGACCCCGCGCGAGGGCTGGGCGGTGGCCTCGTCGACCGGCGAGACGGTGGCGCTCGACCTCACGCTCACCCCGGAGCTCCGCCGCGCAGGGCTGGTGCGCGACGGCGTACGGCTGGTGCAGGACGCCCGCAAGAACAGCGGGCTGGCGGTCACCGACCGGATCGAGCTGTGGTGGGCCGCCCGCGACGACGAGGCCGCGCAGGCCCTGCGGGAGGGCGGCCAGCGCCTGGCCGAGGAGGTCCTCGCCGTGAGCCTCACCGAGGGGGCTCCGACGTCGGACCTGGCTCGGCACACCGACGACGAGCTGGGCCTGACGTTCTGGCTGCGGGTCGCCGGGGGCTGAGTGCTGCAGGGCCGGCCGGATCACCCGGCTGGCCTACCAAGACCGGCCATCCGGCCGACCGATGCTCTGGGTGACACACGGACTGCTCCGCTTGGAGCAGTCGAGGGATCCCCCGGAGGCCAGCGGTGAGCAGCTACCAGATCGAGAGCCCTCAGCTCGAGAGCCCCAAGCCCCTGCACCGCTCCTTTCGGCTGACCCGGCCCGGCGCGCCCGTGCCGACGCAGAGCCAGGTGCGTCCGGCGCTGGTGCTGCCCGAGCGCGAGGTGCGCGACCTGCTGGCCGCGGCGTCGCGGCGCGACGTCTCGCGCGGCGGCGTGTTCTCCGCCGGCCCGGCCGGAATCCAGCTGTGGAGCGGCGCCTGGGACGGCCCCGCCGGCCAGCACGGCTCCGCCGAGCTGCTCGGGTCGGTCGACTGGTCCTACGACACGCCGAACCGGCACTACATCACCATCTACCGCGCGCTGGTCACCGCGGCCGGAGCCGCCCAGGGCCTGACGACCGGCGCCGTGCTGGACGCGGTCCTCGGCCTCGCCGGCCTGCACATCGACCTCGACCAGGTGACCGCGTCGGCCGTACCCACCCCGCGCGACCCGTTCCGCTCCATCAACCTGCGGGAGCGGGCCAGCGACGAGCAGCGCCTGCTCTCCTAGGGCTTGCAGACCCCGCAGGCCTTGTAGCCCTGGCGCGAGGCCGCGGTGCGGGACAGGGTCGTCGCGTCGGCGTCGTCGCGCACGAAGCGGCAGTCGGCCTGGTGGAACTTGTCAGCGCCGGGCAGCACGACGACCGAGCCGGGCTTGGCCGGAGCGGCCTTGGCCGCCTTGGCCGGGACGGCCTTCGCGGCCTTGACCGGTGCAGCCTTGGCCGGAGCGGCCTTGGCTGCCTTGGCCGGAGCGGCCTTCGCTGCCTTGACCGGCGCAGCCTTGGCGGCCTTCGACGGAGCTGCCTTGGCCGGAGCGGCCTTGGCTGCCTTCGCCGGGGCGCTCTTGGCGGCCGTCGTACGGCGAGTGGCCGGCTTGGCGACGGGCTCGACGATGGGCGCCTCGACGGTGGGGGCGGACAGCTCCTCGACCGTGGTGGTCGGGGTGCTCTCGACGGGCGTCTCGACGGCGTCGACGCCCGCTGCGGCGAGCGCGTCGTCGGGCTTGCAGACACCGCAGGGGGTGAAGCCGTCGGCCTGTGCGGCAGCGACGGCGACCGTGTCGGCGTCCTTGCCGTTGAGGTAGCGGCAGCCCTCGACGTGGTAGCGGGGACGGCCAGCGACCACCAGCACGCTGGCGGCACTGGCGGCACGACCGGCGGCTGGCGCAGTCACGGCGAGGACGTCGTCGGCCGGGGCGCTGGCTGCCGCCCCGTCAGCGGTGGCGTCGGCGTCAGCTTCGCCGGGGACGTTGTCCTTGCGTCGCGCGAGCACGCCGAGGCCGAGGAAGACCAGCGCTGCAACGGTGACAGCGATCGAGGCGTACACGAACGCCAGGTCGGTGGCAACGCCGAGTGCGAGTAGGACGATGGCGACGAGGACAAGTGCCCCGCTGATGACGATCACGTGGTGGGTCCTCCGGTGGGGTGCGCCCGGAAAGCGTAGCGGCGCACGAAACAGTGACCCCGGCGGCGGCCGGGGGTCGGGAACTCAGGACGATGCTGGCGGCTCAGGCCCTTCGTCGAGCTGCTCAGCGAAGACCGAGGGCGAGACGATCGTGAAGGGGCCGACCGGCTCGACCGGCGGTCCCTGCTGCAGCGGCGGGGCAGCTCGCGAGGGCGCCTCGCGCGGCGGTGCCGTCGGGGCAGGAGGCTGCACTCTGGGGCCAGCCGGCGGCGTTGGCGGCGGCGTTGGCGCGGCGGGCGGCATGGTCGGCAGGCTGGAGGGCGGCGGCACGGGGGCATAGCTGGGCACCCGCGGGGCAGCGGGCGGCCCGGCAGGGGCTGCGCCAGCGGGGGTCCCGGTGCCTGCGGCAGGGCCGGACGGCGCAGGGGTGGCGGTGGGCGGTGGTCCTGCCGGCGCAGGAGAGGTCGGTCGGGTGGGTGCAGCGACCCCCGCCGGCGCGGCCTGCGCCGGGGCGGCGCCCGCGGCCGGCGTACGTGGTGGGGCTGGCGGAGGTCCGGTAGGCGGCACTGGCTGCGCGGCCGGCGCTGCCGGCGCTGCGGGGGGGGGCGTGGGGCCCGCGTGGCCACTCCCCCCGGTGAGGGCCGCCGTGCGCGCCGCGGCGGGGACGCGGGCGCCGCCGTCATCGGGGGCGCCGCGGCCATTGATGTCG
>JANPHZ010000223.1:0-5969 GCA_031424715.1 Frankiaceae bacterium | reverse complement strand
GTCGAGCAGGTCAACTCGCTCGCCGAGGACCTCGTACAGCAGAGCCGGTCTAACCGCGAGGCGGTAACCGCGCTGGTGAAGTTCGAGCTCGACCGGGCGCTCGGCAAGGTCGGCCTGGCGTCCAACGACGAGGTCGGTGCCCTGACGACCCGGGTCCGCGAGCTGGAGACGCAGGTCCGCGCGCTCAGTGCGGCGAAGGCTCCGGCGAAGCGCGCGGTCAAGGCTCCGGTCAAGGCTCCGGTCAAGGCTCCGGTCAAGGCTCCGGTCAAGGCTCCGGCCAAGAAGAGCTCCCCGAGGGCTTCGGCGTGAGCGCCCTCGACACCGCCGAGGCGGTCCTGGAGACGATCGCTGGACGCCCGCTCGGCTCCCGCACCACGACGGGCGTGGCCGCATCAACGCCCGTCGCGGGCTTGGTCGCCACCTGACCGGCGACGCTCACCAGGCCGTCCGCGATCAGCCCAGCGGCGTGCTCCCGGCTGCGGGCGAGACCGCGGCGGACCAGCTCGGCGTCCAGGCGGGCCCGACGCACCTAGCTCTCGTCGAGCGCCGCGAGCGCGTCCTGCAGGAGCCGGTGCACTTCGTCGTAGGCCTCGACGTGCTCCGCGAGCGGCCGTTCGGCGAGCGTGTCCAGAACGGCCTCGGCCGTGTCCAGAGCGCTCACGCCGAGGCCTTTGAGGCGCTCTTCTTGGCCGCGCTCTTCGCCGGAGCCTTGGCTGCCTTGACCGGGGCCTTGGCTGCCGCCTTCGCGGGGGCCTTCGCGGAGGCCTTCGCGGGAGCCTTCGCCGGAGCCTTGCTGGCACTGAGTGCCCGAACCTGCGCCTCCAGCTCGCGGACCCGGGTCGTGAGCGCACCGACCTCGTCGTTGGAGGCCAGGCCGACCCGGCCGAGCGCGCGGTCGAGCTCGAACTTCACCAGCGCGGTCACCGCTTCGCGGTTGGACCTGCTCTGCTGCACAAGGTCCTCGGCGAGCGAGTTGACCTGCTCGACCGTCGCCTCCCCCTGCGCCACCAGGGCCTTGGCGGCGGTTACCGCACGCTGCTTGCTGATGTCGGTCAGCCCGCTGGCCAACGCCAGGTAGCTCTTCAGCGCGTCGCGCACGACAGCCTCCGTCTCGAGCGGTCAGGGGCCGCCACCGTACCGCTGCGTCACCCTTTGGATAGCCTTTCGCCGCGCGGCACCGGTGGGTGCAAGGCGGCAAGGAAGGAGCCAGCGGACGTCATGGCGTCACTCGAGGAGTGCCAGGACGCCTTGGCCGGGCTCATCGAGCGGCTGGATCAGGTCGATCCCGAGGTCCGCAGCAAGTACGCCGTCGAGCGCACCGTCACCTGCCGGGTGAGCGACCTGGAGGTCGTCTTTCTGGCCCAGTTGGCCGAGGACGGCGCGGTCAGCACGATCGAAACGCTCGGGCCGGACGGCGCGGGAGCCCGCACGGGAGGTCAGGTCGGGCTCACCGTGCGCAGCGACGACCTGGTCGCCCTCATCGAGGGCCGGCTCGGGCTACCCGCCGCGTGGGCGACCGGCCGGCTCAAGATCGACGCCAGCCTGCTGGACCTGCTCAAGCTCCGCGCCCTGCTCTGACCACGCCCTGCTCACACCACCCCCGTCACACCACCCCCGTCTCCCGCCGCACCTGCCGCTCCCGCCTCCGCGCCCGCTCCGCGACCATGATCAACGCCGGGAAAGGTCGTCGTACGACGGAGTGGCCACGCTCACGGCTCCGCGCTGATCACCGGCTGGGCGCCGGTGGCACGGCGGGAGGCACGGCACGCGGAGGGCGCGGGTGCTGGGCGCGGGAAGCGGCGGGCGCGCGGCGGGTCAGCTGTAGCGGTCGGCCATCGCCCAGGCCAGGGCGCACTGCGCGCGGAGCGCTTGCGTACCCGCACCGTCCACCACCGGCGCCCCGTTCACCCAGCGTGCTGTCGCCGACCCGCAGCGTGAGGTCTCACCCTCGATCTGCACCTCAGGGTGAGCCTCGCTGAGGCCGCGCAGGTCCGCGCTGACGTACGCCGGACGCGCGCCGGCAGGCGACAGCAGCGCCGCTGCGAGGTCAGCCACCCCCGTGAGCACGAGCAGCGTGTCGATGCCTGCGGCGATCCCCCCGGCGATGTCGGTGTCCAGCCGGTCGCCGACGAAGAGCGGCCGCCGCGCGCCCGAGCGCGCCACCGCGGTCCGGAACAGCGGCCCCGCCGGCTTGCCCGCGACCTCCGGGGTCGCGCCGGTCGCGTGCCGCAGGGCGACGACCATCGAGCCGTTCCCCGGCAGTGGTCCGCGCGGGCTGGGCAGGGTGGCATCGGTGTTCGCGGCCACCCAGCGCGCTCCCCGACGCAGCGCGACCGCAGCCTCGGCCAGGACTGCCCAACCGGTCTGCGGGTCGTGCCCCTGCACCACGGCCAACACCTGGTCAGCGCCCTCGCCGGCCTCGCGGACCGGGACGAGCCCTCGCTGCGCGACCTCGGCCACCAGGGCCGCGGACCCAACGACGAGCACCCGCGACCCGGCCGGCAGGCCCGCCGCGAGCAGGTCGGCGGCCGCCTGCGCGCTCGTCACGACGTCCTCGGGCGTCGCCGGCATCCCCAGATCAGCGAGCTGGCCGGCCACCTCAGCCGGACTGCGGGCCGCGTTGTTGGTGACGTACGACGCCCGCATCCCCTTCGCGAGCGCGGCCGCGAGCGCCTGCGCCGCGTGCGGGACGGGCTCAGCGCCAAGGTAGAGCACACCGTCGAGGTCGCAGAGCGCGACGTCGTAGCGCTCATGCAGCGGCTGGCTCGTGCTGGACAGCGCCGAGCCCGGGTACTGGGCGCTCGTCACGCTCGCGCCCGCCGGTGTGCCGTCAGCGGTTGGCGGCGGTCAGTGCCGCGCGCGCGCCCCGCAGCGCCGTGGCGTAGTAGTTGATGTCGGGTCGCATCGCCGCAGCCAGGGCCAGGTGCTCGACGGCCCGGGGCAGGTCGCCCATCTTGGTCGCCGCCAGGCCGAGGCCGAACTGTGAGTAGTCGTCCGCCGGGTTCACCTCGATGATCCAGGTGAAGTTCTCCAGCGCCTCGGCGTACATCCCGGCATCGAACTGGGCTCGCGCGAGCGCCTCGCGGACCATCCGCGACTCCGGCTCGGCGGTCGCGACGTGCGTCAGGAGCTGGACGGAGGCATTGGCGTCGCCGTTCTCGAGCAGTTCGACCCCGCGGGCGTACCAGTCGTAGACCTCACCCTGCGGCGTCACGTCGGGCGGTGGTGGGGGCAGCTCGGCGTAGGGGCGCGGCGCCTCCTCGTCGGGGGCGCGCGGGTCATAGCGGGGGTCGTACCTGTTGCTCTCCACGCACACTCCTTGTCATCACCGGCGGATCAGCGGGGCCGCCCGCGCGCCTAGAGTGCGCCCATGCCGGACAGCCCTGATCCCGTCACTCCGAGCGCCAGCCCGGATCCGCTTTCGCTCCCGCCGTCCCCTTCCGTTCCGGCGCCTGCCGCCGGCGTTGCTGTCAGTCCGGACACCTCGTCCGGACTTGTCCTGGCTCCGTTCCGGGCGTTGCGCTTCGACCCCGCCCGGGCCGGTGAGCTCACCTCGCTCACCTCCCCGCCGTACGACGTCATCGACGCCGACGGCGTGGTGGCGCTCGAGGCGTCGAGCATCCACAACATCGTTCGGCTCATCCTCCCACGCGAGCTGGCCAACGGGGCGACCGGAACGCCGACAGACCGTTACGAAGCGGCCAGGGCGCTGCTCGACGCCTGGCGCGCCGAGGGCGTGCTGCGGCCCGACGACCGGCCGGCGCTCTATGTCTACGAGCAAGCCGACCTTGCGACGGCGGACGGCCACGTGCAGCGCGGGCTGGTCGGCGCGCTGGCGCTCTCACCGCCCGAGGACGGCATCGTGCTGCCCCACGAGAACACGATGGCCGGCCCGGTGAGCGACCGCCTGGCGCTTTACACCGCCGTCGAGGCCGATCTCGAGCCGATCTTCTTGGTCTACGCCGGAGGAGGCGCGGCCAGTGCCGCCGTCGCCGACGTCGAGAGCGACCCGCTCGCCGAGCTGCTCCTGGACGCGCCCCTGCCGGACGGACTGCGGCACCGGTTGTGGGCGCTCACCGACCCGACCCGGCTCGCGGCGATCGCGCAGGACCTGGCCGGCCGTACGGCGTTGATCGCCGACGGTCACCACCGCTACGCCACCTCCCTCGCCCGCCAGGCCGACCGGCGCGCCGCCGGCGCCGGTGCGGGGCCCTGGGACTTCGGGCTGACCCTGCTCGTCGACGGATCGCGGTTCGGCCCGCAGGTGCACCCGATTCACCGCGTCGTGCCTGGCCGCGACGCCGCCGAGCTGGCCGACCGCGCCGCCGCCGGCATGCGGGTCGAGCAGCTCAGCACCGACCTCGAGGGCTCGCTCCGCACGCTGGACGGCGTCGCGGGACCGGCCTTCCTCCTCGTGTCACCCCAGGGCACGACGTGGCTGCTGAGCGTGCCCAACCCGGTTGCCGTGGGCGCTGCTCTCGGTCCTGACCGGAGCGCGGACTACGCCGCGCTGGACGTCGCCGTCCTGCACGGGTTCGTCGTCACGCACCTGTGGGATCTGGTCGACACGGTCGACACGGTCGCCTACGAGCACGACGTCGCGGCGGCGCTCGCCGCGGCGGAGCGCACGGGGGGCACCGCGGTGCTGCTCAAGGCCACACCGGTTGGCGCCGTGACGGCGGTGGCCGCCCGCGGGGAGCGGATGCCCCGCAAGTCCACGCTCTTCACGCCGAAGCCGCGCACCGGCCTTGTCGTGCGCGACCACCGGGACGGCTGAACCGGCTCAGCCAGGGGCCGCGGCCCGCCGCACGCGGCGCAGGGTGGCGACCTCGACCTCGTAGCGACTCGTCGGCCCGCCCGGCGTACGCCAGAAGCGCCGGCGCAGTGCTCCGTCGACGGTGACGATGTCCCCGGGCGCGAGCGTCAGCGCCACCCGGCGGGGACCCGCGAGGAACGCGACGCACTCGAGCGCGTCGACCGTGGGCACCCGCGACGGCTCGGCCTTGCCTCGCTTGCGCGCACCGCGGTCCACCACGACCCGCCAGCTCACGAGCGCGTCCCCGCTCGGCAGCTCCCGCTCCAACGCAGGCGCGGCCACCCGGCCGGTTAGGCGCACCTCGTTGCAGGGCTCGGTGGGGTCAGTGATCGGCGTGCTGTCCTGTGCGGCCATGGCTGCTCCGGCGTGAGGGCGCCCGAAGGCGGCGGGTCGAGGCCGGCAGCGCGCCGGCGCTGCCTACGATGCGCGGACGGACGAGGTCGCGGGCGGCTCCAGCACCGTCCTGTGGAGAAGGGCGGCACCTGTGGAAGACGCGACGCGCGCAGCTCCTGCGAGCGCCCCGCGCGTCGAGGCCCGTGACCTGGGCGACGACGTCACCCTGCTCGACACCCAGATGGGCGGCTACGCCGGCATCACCGCTGCCTACCTCATCCGCTCCGACCGGCCCGCCCTGGTCGAGACCGGCGCAGCCCTCAGCGCACCCCTGGTCGTCGAGCACCTCGCCCAGCTCGGCGTCGGGGCCGACGACCTCGCGACGATCGTCGTCACCCACATCCACCTCGATCACGCCGGCGGCGTCGGTGATCTCGCTCGCGCCTTCCCCCACGCCGAGGTGGTGGTGCACGAGCGCGGCGCGCGCCACCTCGTCTCCCCCGAACGACTGGTCGCCTCAGCCAGGCGCGTCTACGGCGAGGTGATGGACCGCGTCTTCGGCGACCTGCTCGCCACTCCCGCGGAGCGGGTGCGCGCCTTGGGCGACACCGGCGAGATCGACCTCGGCAGCGGCCGCCGCCTGACCAGCACCTACTCCCCCGGTCACGCCTCGCACCACGTCGGCCTGCTCGACTCGCAGACCGGCGACCTGTACGTCGGGGACGCGGCCGGCATCTACGTCCCGGAGGCCGACGTCGTGAAGCCGGCGACACCCCCGCCCGACTTCGACCTCCCGCTCGCGCTTGCGAGTCTGCGCGCG
>JANPHZ010000222.1:0-28934 GCA_031424715.1 Frankiaceae bacterium | reverse complement strand
CGAAGGTGCCCTTCGAGACCAAGGCCCTGCTGCGCGAGCTCCGGGCCGCTGCCGGAATGGCCGCGACCGAGGAGGAGCCGGCCGAGGCTGCCGCCCCGACGGTCAGCGCTCCGACCACCAAGCCCGAACGCCAGGTGGTCCCGCAGTCAGTGGTGTCGCGGCAGCTGGCCAACCCGTTCCTGGAGCCCGACTTCTCCACGCCGCTGCCCCCCGTGCGGCGCGGGCTGCTGTCCAACTGGGAGCTGCTGCAGCCCCTGCTGCGCTCGTTCGAGTCTTCCTCGGACGGCGCTCCGTCGTGCATGCGGCTGCCCGCACCCGGGTCGCTGCTCGCCCCCGGTGGTCGGCTGCTCATGCCCCACCAGGCGCAGGTCGTCGCCGCCGCGAAGGCCGGCCACCGCACGTTCCTGCTCGCCGACGAGCCGGGGCTCGGCAAGACCGCCCAGTCCCTGCTGGCCGCCGAGGTCGCTGACGCCTACCCGCTGCTCGTCGTCGTCCCCAACGTCGTCAAGACCAACTGGGCGCGGGAGGTCCAGCTGTGGACCCCGACCCGGTCAGTGACGGTCGTCCACGGCGACGGCGCCGACATCGATGCGTTCTCCGACATCGTGGTCGTCAACTACGAGGTGCTCGACCGCCACGTCGGCTGGTTCGGTGGCTTCGGGTTCCGCGGCATGGTGCTGGACGAGGCCCACTTCATCAAGAACAAGACCTCGCAGCGCTCGCGGCACGTGCTCGAGATCTCCGACCAGATCCGCGCGCGCACCCGGCGACCGCTGCTGATGGCCCTGACCGGCACGCCGCTGATCAACGACATCGAGGACTTCCTCGCGATCTGGGAGTTCCTGGGCTGGATCGACGACAGCGACCCCGGCCCGGACCTGATGGCCGCGCTCGAGGACAACGGCCATGTCCCGACCGATCCCGACTTCGCGCCGGGGGCCCGAGCCGCCGTCATCGACATGGGGATCGTGCGCCGGCGCAAGGTCGACGTCGCCGCCGACATCCCGGCCCGCCGCATCGCCGACCTGCCGGTGGAGCTCGACGGCGCGCTGGGCCGGTCGATCCGCGAGGCCGAGCGCGCCCTGGCTCGCCGGCTCGTGAAGCGCTACCGCAGTGCGCTCGAGGCCCGCGACCCCGGCGTCGTGCACACCGGCATCGACGTCGAGCTGGTCCGCAAGGTCGCGTCGTGGGAGCGCCAGGACACCGACGAGAACACCGGTGGCGAGAACGTTTTCACCATGATGCGCCGGATCGGTCAGGCCAAGGCGGTGCTCGCCGCCGACTACGCCGGGCAGCTCGCCCGCAGCGTCGGCAAGGTGGTCTTCTTCGCCAAGCACATCGACGTCATGGATGCCGCCGAGGACACCTTCGCCCAACGGGGCATCGGCTACGTCTCGATCCGCGGCGAGCAGACCGCTCGGGCGCGGCAGAAGAGCATCGACGGGTTCCTGCACGACCCCGACGTCGCGGTGGCGGTCTGCTCGCTGACCGCCGCTGGCGTCGGGCTCAACCTGCAGGTCGCGTCCAACGTCGTCCTCGCGGAGCTGTCCTGGACCGACGCCGAGCAGACCCAGGCCATCGACCGGGTGCACCGGATCGGGCAGGACCAGCCGGTCACTGCGTGGCGCATCATCGCCGCGCAGACCATCGACGCGCGGGTGGCCGAGCTGATCGACGGCAAGGCCGGACTGGCCGCCCGGGCGCTGGACGGATCCGATGTCGAGACCACGTCGGTCGACGTACAGCTCGAGGCTTTGGTGTCGCTGCTCACCGACGCCCTGCGCGCGGAGGCCGCAGGTGCGGTCAGCTAACGGTTTGCACGCTGGCTAGGGGGCGCGCGCTGCCTGTGCCAGCAGGTGCACCAGCACGACCGGATAGGGCAGGCCCAACGTCGTCGGCAGGTCGCAGCTGTAGATCGTCTGGGTCAGCGGCGGGCCACTGCTCGGCTCACGGCGGTCGGGGCGCCGGTTGCCGGTGAAGCAGACACCCGTCCCCATCCCGTCCCAGCCGAGCTCGGCGTGCTGCCCGGCGCTGACGACGTTCCCCGTGACCCGCACGTCGACGACCGGCTGGGGTCCGGTGACGGCGATGTCGTAGGTGTGGCCGCTCACTGTGTTGCCCGTGAGGCGATGCCCGCGTCCGCCACTGACCCAGATCCCGGCGCCCGTGGCGAGCTCCTGACTGCTCTGCAGGGAGGCGACGCGCACATCCGTCCTGGCGTTGTTCGCGACGGAGTTGCCGCTGACCTCGGCTCCGACCACGGCCCGCAGGACGATGCCTGCGGCGTTGCCGATGACCCGGTTGTTGCGTACGACGAGGCCCGTCGCGTCCACCGCCAGCAGCCCCGCAGCGTTGCCGGACAAGGCAGCTGATTCGACCAGCGCGCCGCAGGCGTCGCAGGCGCGGACGGCCAGTCCGGCCACGGTGGAGCCCGTCGCGGTGACCCGCCGCAGGGTCGTCCCGGTCGAGCCGGTGGCGTCGACCCCGTAGCGGTCGTTACCGGTCAGCGTCACGCCGGTGACCGTCGCGCCCTTGGCCTGATCGACCCGGATACCGGCGTCGCGGTAGTGGCGCACGGTGAGGTTCTGCACCGAGACGCCTGATCCCTGGATCGTGATCCCGACCCCTCGCTGGCGGCCGCCGTCGAGCACGACCGCACGAGGATCCCGGCCGAGGCCTCGCAGCCGCACTCCGTCGACGCTCAGGACCACCGCCTCGGGATAGCGACCGGGTCGCACGAGGATCTCGCTTCCCGGGCGCGCCGCTGCGGCGGCCGCAGCAATGGTCGGCACATCGTCGGGGACGGTGATCCGGGGACGAGCCGGTGCGGCCCGCTGCGTGGAGGTCCCGACCTGAACGACACCCTCCATGCCGGCGTGCACCCGGCACCGGTAGCGGAACTCGCCCGCTTTCGGAAAGGTCCAGGTGACGCGCTCCCCTGCGCCCAGGGTGCGGTCCGGGTGGAAGTCGAAGCGGCCGTCGTCGGCGGTGACGGTGTGGCCAGGCCGGGTGGCGGTCCAGACGACGGTGTCCCCCGGCCGGATGGTGGTCACCGGCTCCTGGTAGGCGTTGTCGGTGACCAGCACCTGGTGCTCGGCGGCCTGCGCGGGGACAGCCAGCACCGCGCCGCCGAGCAGGCCGGCCAGCAGGAGCGCCCACCGCCGGCGGCCCCTCATCGGCTCATCCGTGCCCCCCGTGCCCACCCGGAGCTGCCGGGGGACGTCCGTCGGCGGTCACGTGGAAGAAGGTGCTCATGTGCCGGTCGGAGTGTCCTTGGACGTGACAGTGCAGCATCCACGAACCCACGCCGACGGACTCCCCGGCGATGACCTGGAAGCCGAAGCTGTCGGCCGGTCCGGCCGTGCGGTTGTCGATGACGCGGCTGTCGTCGTCCGGTCCGGACAGCCCCCCTGTGCGGGTGTCGGCCCACGAGTGACCGTGCAGGTGGAAGGTGTGGAAGTCGTTGCCCATCCCGAAGACCGCGAACTCCACCCGCGAGCCGAGCTTGGCCACGAGGCAGCGATTCGAGGGAACCGCGCTGGGTCCTGCACAGTCAGTCTGGGGAAAGCGAGCGAGGTTGAGCGTCGCGTCGTCACCCATGCCGATGACAAAGGTGCGGTCCGGGATCAGGTCACCCGCGCGGCGCACGATCAAAGCCCCGAACAGGCCCGCTCCCACGCCCCCGGTGCCGTGCGTCGTACCGGCGATGTGGTCGTGGTACCACCAGTAGCCTGCCGTGCCCAGCGAGCCGATCCGCTTGCCGACCTGCGCCTGCGGTGCGGCGTACCAGAGCGAGGTGCGGGCGGCGCCAGGCGGCACGAAGGAGCCGGTGTGCACGGTGCCGTCCGAGCCGGGGAGGTACTTCACCCCGTGGGGGTGCGCCGAGATGCCCAGCGGCGTCACACCGTCGCCGCTGACGGGGTCATCACGCATCGCTGCGAGCGTCTTGGCCGGGATGGTGTTGACCACCGTCAGGGCGAGGCAGTCACCCTCGACCAGCTCGATGGTCGGACCCGGGATGGTCGCGGTGGAGGGAGTCCGTCCGTACGCCAGGCGCACCTTGCCCTGTACCCGCGGCAGCTCGACGGCGTACAGGGTCAGCGTGCGGTTGGCCGCCGCGCACCCCTCCGGGGCCGCTGAGCCAGGGAAGGCCGCTCTGGCGCCGCCGAGCACCCCGACTCCCAGCGCGAGCACCAGGCAGCAGCGCAGGGCTCGCCGGGCAGTCAGGAGCCCACCGCTCATGCCGCGTCCACGGTGATCGAGCCGCCCATGATGTCCTGGTGCACCTGGCAGCGATAGGTGAAGGAGTTCAAGAAGGCCAGCGGGAAGTTCGCCTCGAACGTCGACGGCCACGAGACGCCCGACCCTGCCGGACGCCCGCGTCCGCGGTCCGGGGCCGTCGGGTCGGCCAGGATGCCGGAGTTGTGCACGGTCAGCGGACTCGTGATCGCTGCGCCCGGTGCGACGACCGCTGTGGTCGCCGCCGGCGTCAGACCGACTTCGGGCACGGAGCCCGCCGGGCAGCCCGGTCCGAACAGCTCGAGCAGACCCGTCATCGGTACGCCGGGGGCTCCCCCCGCCGGGGCATCGGCGTCGCAGTTGAGGGCGAAGAACGACGACGGCAGCTGGCTGCCGGCGTCGGGGAAGGCGACACCGTGGATCGAGTCGCCCGTCACCCACCGGACCGTGTCACCCGCCGCGACCCGCAGGGAGGCCGGCAGGAAGCCCGCGATGTGAACGCCTCCGCGCGAGCGGGTCCGGGCCCCGGCGTGCACCGTCCACACCCGGCGACTGCCCGCGTCGACCGCGTGCGGCTTGGAGAGCCTGGCTGCCAGCGCGTCTGCTTCGCGCGTCAGCTTCGTGATCTCCGCCTGGAAGTCCTTCGGGCGCGGGTTCTTCAGGGGGACCCGGTCGGGGACCACCTCGATGGTGCCGCGCATCACCGGGTCGTGGATCGAGCAGAAGTAGTGGTAGGTGCCCACCGGAAGGTCGATGACGGCGTCGAAGGGCTCGATGCCTCCCGTAGCCGTGCGGTGCAGGACCGGGGTGCCGGACGACACGATCTGGTCGACCTTGGAGATCACACAGACCGGCTGGGTCGGCCGTCCGCACCCGGTGCTGAAGAACGCGGCCTGGCTGAAGGCGAGCTGGCCCGGCGCCTCGTCGGCACGTACCAGGGGGACGTCCTTCGCCGCCTTGGCGAACGTGACGGTGTGGAACACCAGGTTCTCCGACCCGCGGATCGGGAAGTCCCAGCGGACCCGGTCACCGCGGTGCACCCGCAGGTGGCGCGGGAAGTAGTCCTGGAACTCATACATCTTCAGCGGGTCGTCGGCCACTGCCCCGACCTGCACGACGTGAACCGGCGCGCCCGTCGCCGGGGCGGCCACCGACTGCGCCGCCGGCAGGACGAGCGCAGCGAGCACGGACGTCACGAGGACGAGTCGACGGGCCGGGCGCTTCGCCGTACGGCCACGTTCGACGGTGGATGTTGGTGTGTTCATGTGTCCCCCAGTTGTGCAACTGCGGGCGACCGTAGAGCGGTCCGACGACCTGCGCTGTCACCCAGGTGACACTCGGAGCTGCTCAGATCTCGATCGGCAGGAAGCCGCCGGACTGGTGCTGCCACAGGCGCGCGTAAGTGCCCCCGGTGGCCACCAGCTCGGCATGCGTTCCCTGCTCGGTGATGTGCCCGGAGTCGAGCACCACGATGCGATCCATGTTGCGTAGCGTGGAGAGCCGATGGGCGATGGCGACCACCGTCTTGCCCGCCCACAGCTGCTCGAGCGCCGTCTGGACCAACACCTCGCTCTCGCTGTCGAGAGCGCTCGTCGCCTCGTCCAGGACAAGGATCGGCTTGTCATCGAGAAAGGCTCGGGCGATCGCGATGCGCTGGCGCTGCCCGGCGGATAGCTTGACGCCGCGTTCGCCCACCAGGGCGTCGTATCCGCCGGGGATGCGCGTGATGAACTCGTGCGCATGAGCCCGCGCTGCGGCGGCGAGTACGTCGTCGTGAGTGACCTCGCGCTCGGCGGCGTACCGGATGTTCTCCTCGATGCTGCGGTGAAAGAGGCTGGTGTCTTGCGGCACAAACGAGATCAGTTGGGCTAGCTCACGACTGGTGACGTTCTCGCCGTCCACCTTGAGCGCGCCAGCGGGAGCGTCGTAATAGCCCAGGAGCAGCTTGGTGATCGTGGACTTGCCGCTGCCGCTGCGGCCAACGATGCCCACCTTCTCTCCCTTGCGCAGGTGCAGGCTTACGTCGTTGAGCACCGGATGGCCCTCTCCATCGGGATAGCTGAAGGAGAGCTCGGTGATCTCGGTGGAGCGCACGAACGGCACTGGCTGTCGCGGTGAGTCCGTACGCGCGCGCTGCGTCTCGCTGATGTTCTCGTCGCCGAACAGGTAGCCGTGAGCCTCGTTGATGCGTGCCATGCGGAGGTTGAACTGGGAGAGGTTCCAGACGATCTCCCAGATGAAGTTGGAGAACAGCAGCACCGAGGCCAGCAGGGTCGTGAACTCAGCCAGGCTCTCTCGTCCCTGGAGGAACAGGTAGAAGTTCAGGCCGATGGTCAGCGGCCAGATCAGGTGGCGCACCACCACCGACATCGAGCCCCAAAAGACCATCCCCCGATAGAACGAGGCCCGCGAGCTCTCCATCGCCTTGGTCTGCTCGGACCGCACCAGCCGGGTCTCGACGCGTTCGGTCTGGAACGACTTCACGTTCACGAAGTTGCCGACGATGTCGATGATCTTGCCGTTCTTGGTCGACTTGACGTCGGCGTAGTCCTTCTCGGCGTTGGTGCTCCACCGGACCGTGAACCGGCCGGTGACGAACATCAGCAGGAGGCAGGCGGCGAAGACCGCCCCCGTCAGGAGGTTGACGCTGGCCATAATGGCCGTGATCGCGACCAGGCCCACTGCGTTACCGCTGTAGTTGAAGCACAGGCTCTCCAGAAGGAAACCGAGCTCATCACTCAGCGTAGTGGTGTACGACGCCACCTTCCCGGTGAACTTGTCGACGAAGTAGTGGTACGGCTTGCGGATGACCGTCTGGAAAACGACGGTCTCGTAGTCGAACTTGAGCGGGTTGACGTAGCGGACGTAGAGGTACTCGCTCAGTCGCCACCCGAGGTCGTGCAGCGAGCTCAGGGCGACGAGGCACCAGAAGTAGACGAACGCGTCGTCCCGCTGTAGGGGCGTGGCGGCAAGCGCACCGATGAACTGTCCGATGAAGTACGGGATCACGGCCAGCGCAAGGTTTGACACCATGAAGACCGCGACGACCAACGACAGCGTGACGCGGTGCGGCGTCAAAAACGACCAGAAGGACCGAAGAGCGGCGTACTGCCGACGCCCGCTCATGTCCGCCACCACCGCCCATTCGTGTGGAGCTGGGCTCTGGGGACCCTGCGGATCGAGTAGACCAGGTGGGGTCAATGGGATATCGCGCTCGAGCACCTGGATGGAGCCGCCTCGCGGAATCGAACCGCGGACAACCTCATTACGAGTGAGGTGCTCTACCAACTGAGCTAAGGCGGCGGGCCAGCCGCAGGGCCGGACACCGCCGTCAAGTCTAGGGGACGTCGTACGCCGACGCGCTCTCGTCCGTTCCTCGCGATCACCGCCGGCTGGGGCTCCGGCTGGCGCTCACCCCTCGGCGGTGATCACGCCGAGCGACGCGACAGCCCACTCCCGGGAGCGACGCGGCAGCGGGTCAGCCGGTGCGCAGGGTGAGAGCCATCGCCTCGACGGCGAGCAAGGGCGCGACGTTGCCCTCGAGCGCCGTACGGCAGGCGAGCACCGCCTCGATCCGGCGCAGCGTCGACTCGGCCGTGGTGGCGCCCGCGATCTTGCCGGCCTGCTCAGCCAGGTCAGCGTGCACGAGCGCACTCCCGGTGCGCAGCTGCAAGGACAGTACGTCGCGGTAGAAGCCGGTCAGGTCGACCAGCGCCCGGTCGAGGGCGTCGCGCGAGGTGCGGGTGCCGCGGCTCTTCTGCCGCTTCTCGAGCTCCTTGAGCGCGCCGGCGCCGCCGCGGGGCGCTGACCCGGTGTAGCCCTTGCCCGTCGCGCCGCCACCCAGAGCCGTCGACAGCGACTCCTTCTCCGCGACGTCGCGGTCTTTCGTGAGGCGGGTCGCCTCGTCCTGCGCCGCATCGACCAGCGCCTTTGCGGCCTCCAGAGCGGAGCCCACACCCTGCAGCGAGCGCGGCAGCGCGAGCACGTCCTGGCGCTCTTGCCGCGCGTCCTCGTAGAGCGCGAGCCGGCGGGAGCGGCCGATGTGCCCCTGCCCAGCCTGCGCGGCGAAAGCAGCCATCGCTGGGTCGACGCCGTCTCGGCGGACGAGCACCTCGGCGACCGCCTCGGGCGGCGGGGTGCGCAGCGGCAGCAGCCGGCAGCGCGACCGCACGGTTGGCAGCAGGTCCTCGACACTCGGCGCGCAGAGCAGGAAGACGCAGTGCGGGTGCGGCTCCTCCAGGGCCTTGAGCAGGGCGTTGGTGGCCTCGTCGGTCATCCGGTCGGCGTCCTCGACGAGGACCACCTGCCAGCGGCCGCGGGTCGGTGCGCGCGAAGCCCGCACGATCAGCTCCCGGGCCGCGTCGACCTTGAGGTGCAGCTCGTCCGACACCGGTGCCGCCACGTCGGGATGGGTGCCGGCGAGCACCTGGTGGCAGTCGGTGCAGTGCCCGCACCCGCCGTCGGCGCACTGCAGCGCAGCCGCGAAGGCCCGGGCCGCGACCGAGCGGCCGGAGCCCGGGGGCCCGGTCAGCAACCAGGCATGGGTCATGGCGGCCGAGGCGCGCCCGCCCGCGACAGCAGCCTGCAGCTGCGCGACGACGTCCGGCTGCCCGACAAGATCGTCGAAGACACTCATCGCGTCACCATCGCCGAGGGCTGTGGCAAGACGTCGTCCAGCCGCAGCCGCAGCGACTGCTGCACCTGCTCGGCCGGATCGATGGCGCTGACCACGACGTAGCGCTGGGGATCCTGACCGGCCAGCGCCAGGAAACCCGCGCGCACCCGGCGGTGGAAGTCCAGCGATTCCTGCTCGATCCGGTCGGGCGTACCGGTGGCGCGGGCGAGCCCGATCACGGGGTCGATGTCGAGCAGCACGGTCAGGTCCGGCACAAGTCCCCCGGTCGCCCACTGCGACAGTCGTCGTACGTCGTCGAGCTCCAGCGCCCGACCGGCGCCCTGGTAGGCGAGCGAGCTGTCGACGTAGCGGTCGGTGATGACGACGGCCCCGCGCTGCAGGGCCGGCAGGATCACCGTGGCGACGTGCTGCGCGCGGTCGGCGGCGTAGAGCAGTGCCTCGCTGCGAGGGGCGAGCCCGTCGCTGTCCGGGTCGAGCAGCAGCGCCCGGATGCTTGCGCCGATGCGGGTCGCCCCGGGCTCGCGGGTCAGCACCACCTCGTGCCCCTGTTCGGTGAGCCACTGATCGAGCAGCCGCGCCTGCGTCGACTTGCCCGCGCCCTCGCCGCCCTCGAGCGCCACGAACACCCCGTCGTACGCCGGACCGCTCGGTGCCCGCCGGGCCAGGTGCAGCAGGTCGCGGCGGAGCGGCACCGTCGGCTGGTCGTCCATGGTGCGGAACGCCAGACGACCGACGACGAGGGCGGCGAGCCCACCGAGCAGCAGGCTGACGGAGACACCGTTGACGGCTACCGCACCGCCGCCGGGAAGGGCCAGGTCGCGCACGCCGATGACGCCGGCCAGCGGCGGCGCGAGTGCCAGGACCAGCAGCAGGTCGATGCGCATCAGGGTGTTGACCAACCCGAACGTGCGACCCCGCACCTCGTCGGCTACCTCGGCTCCGAGGAGGGTCAGCCCCACGACATAGGCGATACCGGCGAAGAAGCCGACCCAGATGGTCGCCAGCACCACGAGGGCGAGGACGGGCACGATCGACATGAACACCAGGCCGGCGCCGGCGCAGCAGATCGCCGGACCGAGCGCGCGCCGACGCGACATGGTGCCCAGCGACTTGGGCCCGAGAGCGATGCCCCCGGCGAGCCCGACGAAGACGGCGCCGAAGAGCAAGGCGTATGCCGCCTCGCCGCCGGCCAACACGGTGTCGGTGAAGAGCTTGCCGTTGCCGATGACGACGCCGGCCGCCGCGAGGGCGCCGAGCATCGCGATGAGCACGCCGCGCACGATCGGGCTGCTGCGCGCGAACGCCAGGCCGTCCCGGACGCTGCTCACCACGCTCGGCGGCTTCTGCCCCGCCGGAGCCTCGACCCGCGAGGGGATCTCGCGGATCCGCGCGACCTGCACCGCGGCGAACAGGAACGTGCCGGCATCGACGTAGAGCGCGAGGTTGGCGGCCGACTGGCCAGTCGCGCCGGACAGCAGGCCCAGGACACCGAAGACGACCGCAGCGACGGGAGCCGTGCCGTAGGTCGTGAACAGCGAGATCTGGTTGGCGCTCTCGAGCCGGTCCTTGGCCAGGTGCGGGACCGATGCCTCCTTGGCCGGCACCCAGATGAGCGCGAGGACCTCGACCAGGGCAGACGCGATGATCAGCCAGGTCAGCGTGCCCACCAGGGGTATCGACAGGAACAGCCCGAAGCGCAGGAGGTCGGCGACCACCATCGTCAGGCGCCGGTCGAAGCGGTCGGCGATGACACCGACGAACGGGGCGAGGACGACGGCCGGCAGCAAGCGGAAGGCCAGGACGCCACCGACGGCAAAGCTCTGCGCCGCGAACCCCTCCACCAGCTGGGTGGCGAGCGCGGTGACCGCGAGGTAGCCGAGCCAGTCGCCGAAGCTGCTCAGCGCCAGTGCGAGCGACAGGCGCCGAAAGCCCTGGTAGCGCAGGGCCCCAGGCCACGGAAGGCTCACGGGAGCAGCCTAGGGCTCGCTCTCTGCCTGACGGAGCGATCGCAGGACGGCGGCCTGCTCGACGGTCACCCCGCTGGCCCGTTGGGCGACCGCCTCCTCGGGGGTCAGCCCTGCGCCGAGCCACGCCGCCATCTCGTCGGCCGGGATCCCGGCCTGCCACCAGAGCAGCGCCGTCTGCGCTGCGCTCCAGCCTTGGCGCTCGCAGCGAGCCGCCTCGCTCGGGGTAACACCCAGCGCGATCCAGTCGCGTGCGTCGAATGCGTCGATGCCGGCATAGGCCCATGCCTTGGCAGCCGCATCGACCCAGGCCAGCGCGAGGTAGCCGCTCTGCACTGAGCCCAAGGACTTCAGACCCGTCTCGGCGGCCTCCTCGTCCTCGAGCTCGGGTGCCGCCTTGACCGCTTCGGCAGCTCGCAGACCGCGGTCGGAGAGCAGCCTCTTGAAGAGCCCCCGCACGGAGGTCTGCTGCTTGCGGTAGTCGGAGGGGTGACGGCCGGCGGCGTGCTCGGTCAGCGCGGTCGCCGCGTCGGCGCCGAACTCGCGCCACTGCGCCGCCATGCTGCTGCTGATCCCGGCGGTGACCAGCTCTGCCACCGCACCGGGCTGGACGCCTGCCGAGGCCCACTGGGTCGCCGCGACCGGGTCGTCGATGTCGGCCTGCAGCCAGCGGATCGCATCCAGCGGGTCGATAGCCCAGCGCCGCCAGGACCGAGCCACGTCTGCGTCGATGCCGACGCGCGCGTAGTCGCCGTCCTCGAAGCCGTCCGCCGCTCCCGGCTCGCCTCGTTCGACGTAGGTCACGGCGGGTCGCCCTCGCCGATGAGCACGCTGTCAGCCCAGTCCGGCGTGCTCCCGGCCGCGTCGAGCAGCCCGACGACCACCCGCTGGCGCGCAGGCGGTTCGCTCGGCCACGGGGTGAACCCGTCGGTCATCACGATCACCAGGTCGGGTCGGGGCTTGAGGCGCGCCGCTGCGGCCAGGCCCTCGCGCATGTCGGTCCCGCCACCACCGGCCAGCTCCACCGCCGCCAACCGCTTGACGGTCTGCGGCGCGTAGGCCTGGGCGTCGCACGAAATGATGCGCAGCCGGTCGCGACCGACTCCGAGGCTGCGCAGGACGGCGCCCACCTCGGCCAACGCTTGCCCGAGCATCTGGTCGCTCACGCTGCCCGAAGTGTCGATGACGATCGCGACGTCCGGCGTCGGTTGGCGCAAGCTCGGCAGGATGATGTCCGGCGTGCTGTGGGCCCGGCGCGACGGACGGCGGTAGGTCAGGTCGACGCGACCGGCGACGTCGGCCACTCCCCGCCGTACGTGCACCGCCAGCTGGCGGCGCCAGTTGACGGTCGGTTCGAGGATCTCGTCGGCCCAGCGCAACCAGCCCTCCGGGAACTCGCCCCGGTCGCGGACGTGCTCGCGGATCTGGCGGGCCGTGCCCCGCCGGACCAGTGCACAGGCGGTCCCCGACATCCCGTCACCGGCCTTGTCCTGCGGCCGCGGCTGCCCGTCGGCACCGCCACCGCAGTCGCGGTGGTCAGCCACGTCGGCCGGCAGCTGGCCGTAGTAGAGCTCGGCCAGCTGCCCGTCGGCCAGGCCCAGCCCGGCCGGTGTTGTCGCGTCGTCGGGGACGACGAGCTCACCGCCGGTCAGGTCGTCGTCGATCTCGGCATCGGCGGCGAGGTTCCACCGCTGCTGGTCGGGGTTGCGCTGCCACACATCGGTATCGCCCTCACCGGGGAAGCGAGTCGCATGGTCGCGCAGCAGGTGCGAGACCTGGTGCACGAGCCAGAAGCCCAGCGTGGGTACGTCGTTGTCAGCGAGCACCTGCGCGTCCAGGTAGACCCGCCACCTCGCATCGGTCGGCAGTCGGCGCAGGTCGACGTGCGGCTGCAGGCCGTCGCTCTGATCGATCACGTTCGCGTACCGCCATCGGGTGCGCTCCCAGGCCGCGACGAACTGCAGGCAGGGCACCTCGTCGGTCAGCGCGTCGAGAACCTTCGCAGCCTCGCTGTGGTGGTCGACAGCCACCAGGTCCAAGCCCTGTACGACGAGTTGGTGCTCGTTGCCGTGGCAGGCGACCGTCGCCGTACAGCCTTGGACGAGGGAGTCGTCAAGGCCGAGCACGGGAGCTAGGTGGCCTTCTTGGGCACGGCCTTCTTCGGCGCGGCCTTCTTGGCGGCGGCCTTCTTCGCAGGAGCCTTCTTGGCCGGGGCCTTCTTGCGGGCAGCGGTCTTCTTCACGACCGGGCCCCGGGCGCGGCGCTCGGCGAGCAGGTCGGCCGCCCGCTCGTCGGTGAGCTCGTCGAGCGCATCGCCCTTGCGCAGCGAGGCGTTGGTCTCGCCGTCGGTGACGTAAGGACCGAAGCGGCCCTCCTTGACCACCATCGGCTTGCCGCTGACCGGGTCGTTGCCGAGCTCCTTGAGCGGCGGCTTGGGAGCGGCCCGGTTGCCGTACTTCTTCGGCTCGGCAAGGAGCTTCAGCGCCTCGTCGAGGGTGATCGTCAGCAGCTTGTCCTCGCTGTCGACCGACCGGGACTCCTTGCCCTTGCTGACATACGGCCCGTAGCGGCCGTTCTGTGCGGTGACCGGCTCGCCATCGACCTCGCCCAGCGTCCGGGGCAGCGTCAGCAGGGTGAGGGCCTGCTCCAGGGTGATCGTCTCCAGCGACATCGAGGCGAACAGCGACCCGGTCGGTGGCTTGTCGGTCGAGCCCTCCGGCAGCACCAACGTCACGTAGGGCCCGTAGCGGCCGGCCTTGGCCGCGACCTCGAAACCCGTTGCCGGGTCGACGCCGAGCACCTTGTCGCCGCTCGGCGCCGACGCCAGCTCGACGGCGTGCGACGGCGTGAGCTCATCGGGGGCGAGGTCCTCGGGCAGCGACGCGCGCAGCTCACCGACCTGCACGTAGGGCCCGTAACGCCCGACCCGCACGACGATCTCGGTGCCGGCCAGCTCGTGGCTGTCGGGCACCCGACCGATCGGGATCGAGTTGATGTCGCGCGCGTCGATGTCGTCGAGGTTCTCGCTGACCAGCTTCTTGAGCCCGCCCTGCTTGGCCAGACCGCCGTCCTTGCCCTCAGCCGAGCCGAAGTAGAAGCGGGTCAGCCAGGCCGTCGAGTCCTCGCCGCCGTCGGCGATGTGGTCGAGGTCGTCCTCCATCGAGGCGGTGAAGCCGTAGTCGACCAGCCGCCCGAAGTGCTGCTCCAGCAGGTTGATGACGGCAAACGCCAGCCAGGTCGGCACCAGCGCCGACCCCTTCTTCCAGACGTAGCCGCGATCCTGCACCGTCGTGATGATCGAGGCGTACGTCGAAGGGCGGCCGATGCCGAGCTCCTCGAGGTGCTTGACCAGCGACGCCTCTGTGTAGCGCGCGGGCGGCGAGGTCGTGTGCCCCTCGGCCTCCAGCGACTGCACCGCGAGCGCGTCCCCGACCGCCACGTTCGGCAGCCGCCGCTCCGTCGACTCGAGCTCGGCGTCGGGGTCGTCGCTGCCCTCGACGTAGGCCCGCAGGAAGCCCGGGAAGGTGATGACCTTGCCGGTGGCGGAGAACTCGGCGTCGGTGCCGTCGGCCGTGGTGGCGCCGAGCCGGACGCTCGCCGTCACGCCCTTGGCGTCGGCCATCTGCGAGGCGACGGTGCGCTGCCAGATCAGCTCGTAGAGGCGCAGCTCGTCGCCGGACAGCTCGCGGGCCAGCTCCCCCGGCGTGCGGAAGACGTCGCCGGACGGGCGGATCGCCTCGTGCGCCTCCTGCGCGTTCTTGACCTTCTTGGCATAGGTGCGCGGAGCGTCCGGGACGTACTCCGGTCCGTAGAGCTCGCGCGCCTGCTGCCGGGCGGCGTTGATCGCGGTCTCCGACAGGTTGGTGCTGTCGGTGCGCATGTAGGTGATGTAGCCGTTCTCGTACAACCGCTGCGCGGTCTGCATCACCCGCTGCGCGGAGAAGCGCAGCTTGCGACCGCCCTCCTGCTGCAGCGTCGAGGTCATGAAGGGCGCGTAGGGCTTGCGCGTGTAGGGCTTGTCCTCCTTCGACCGTACGGCGAAGGGCACACCGCTCAGCCGCTCGACCAGCGAGCGGGTGCTCGCCTCGTCCAGCGCCAGCACGTCGCGGGTCAGGGCACCGGTGTCGGCGTCGAAGTCGCGGCCGGTCGCGAGGCGCTTGCCATCCAGCGACACCAGCGTCGCGACGAGCGGCTCGGGAGCGTCCGCCGTGAAGGTCCCCTCGATGTCCCAGTAAGACGCCTCGACGAAGCGCATCCGGGCCCGCTCGCGCTCGACGACGATGCGCGTCGCGACGCTCTGCACCCGGCCGGCGGACAGCCGGGGCAGCACCTTCTTCCACAGCACCGGGCTGACCTCGTAGCCGTAGAGCCGGTCGAGCGCGCGTCGGGTCTCCTGGGCGTCGACCATCGCGCGGTCGAGCTCGCGCGGGGTCTCGACGGCGTGCTGGATGGCGCTCGCGGTGATCTCGTGGAAGACCATCCGGCGTACGGGGACCTTGGGCTTGAGGGTCTCGAGCAGGTGCCAGGCGATCGCCTCGCCCTCGCGGTCCTCATCGGTCGCGAGGAAGAGCTCGTCGGCGTCTTTGAGCAGCGCCTTCAGCTTGGCGACCTGGGCCTTCTTGTCGGCCGCAACGACGTAGAGCCGCTCGAAGCCGGTGTCGACGTCGATCCCCAGCCGCGCCCCGGCCTGGCCCTTGTGGCTGGCCGGCACGTCGGCGGCGTTCTTGGGGAGGTCACGGATGTGCCCGATGGAGGACTCCACGACGTAGCCCGCGCCGAGAAAGCTCGCGATCTTCTTGGCCTTGGCCGGCGACTCGACGATGACCAGGCGGTGCCCCGTGCCCGTCTTGCGCGCGCCGCCGGAGGCGACCGGCGCAGCGGTCTCGAGGTCGGTGTCGGGCACAGCTCTCCAAGGCGTTCAGATCGAATGGGCGGGGGTCTGCTCTGGGTGGTCTCACGGGGACTGTCGCACGCGGACCGTGGGATCAGCCTATGAGGAACCCTTCGTGGCGGGGGTGCAGGGCGTGGGAGTCTGCGCGAGTGACGCGTTCCTGGTGGGGTTGGGGCTCTGTCGAGGAAGCGGCCTCTGACGCCGAGTGTGCGGACCTCGTGGCCCGCTGTTCGCTCCTGCTTCCGAGCCACGACTTCACCGATCACCCGCCGCCGTTGGTCTCGGCCTTGAGCCTTCGGCCTCCGCGCGTCAAGCCCCCCGCTGCCCTGTCCGACCTGTGCTCGGACGAGGCCGGGGATCGGCTCTCGCACGCCCGCGGCAAGGCCTTTCGCGATGTCGTACGCAATCTGCAGGGCGACGTCGATCACGTGCCAGAGCTCGTCGCCCGCCCACGCACCGAGCAGGACGTCATCGACCTGCTCGACTGGTGCAGCCGGGAGTCAGTGGCGGCGATCCCCTACGGCGGCGGCAGTTCCGTGGTCGGAGGTGTCGAACCGCGCTTCGACCGCGCGGCGGTGACCATCGACCTCGGAGCACTCGACCAGGTGCTCGAGGTCGACCCGATCAGTCGAGCCGCCCGTGTGCAGGGTGGTGTCCTCGGCCCGCACCTCGAGTCGCAGCTGCGACCGCAGGGCTTGACCCTGCGGCACTTCCCGCAGTCCTTTGCGTTCTCGACCGTGGGTGGATGGCTCGCCACGCGGGCCGGTGGGCACTTCGCCACAGCCCTCACCCACATCGATGACCTCACTGAGTCGATGAGGGTCATCACCCCCGCCGGCACCTGTGAGTCCCGTCGACTGCCGGGCTCCGGGGCAGGACCCTCCCCCGATCGGCTGTTCCTCGGGTCGGAGGGCACCCTCGGGATCATCACCGAGGCGTGGCTGCGCCTGCAGGACCGACCACGCTTTCGGGCTGGCGCGTCCGTCACCTTCAGCTCGTACGACAGCGCGGTCTCCGCCACGAGAGCGATCGCCCAGTCCGGTCTCTACCCGGCCAACCTCCGCCTGCTCGATCCGGCTGAGGCGTTCCTGAACGCCGGACGGGACACCTCGCTGCTGATCGTCGGGTTCGAGTCGGCCGACCATCCGGTTGAGGCGTGGCTCGCCCGAGCCGTGGAGCTCGTTGGTGACCACGGCGGTGTGGTCGAACCGCGCGGCAGTGACCTGGCCGATCCGGCGAGCTCCTGGCGGTCGTCGTTCCTGCGGATGCCCTATCTGCGTGACGCTGCCGCCCGCCGCAGCATGATCGCGGAAACGTTCGAGACCGCGTGCACCTGGGACCGGTTCCCCGCGCTGCACGCTGCGATCACCGCCGCCGCCCAGGCTGCCCTGGCCGACGTCTGCGGCGGAGGCGTGCTCACCTGCCGGTTCACCCACGTCTACCCGGACGGCCCGGCGCCCTACTACGGCATCTACGCACCCGGCCGGTGGGGCAGCACGGTCGCGCAGTGGGATGAGATCAAGACCGCGGTCTCCTCGGCACTGCTGGGCGCCGGTGGCACGATCACCCACCATCACGCGGTGGGGCGCGACCACCGCCGGTGGTACGACGAACAGCGCCCGGAGCCGTTCGCCCTCGCGCTGCGCGCCGCGAAGGCAGCGCTCGACCCAGCGGGGGTCCTCAACCCGGGGGTGCTGGTCGGCTGACGAGCGCTCGGCCGGGTCAGCCGACGAGGAAGCCTTGCTCCATGAGCCGCGCCACGACGGGCAGGCCTTGTTCGATCGCCTCCTGCTCCGTGATCTCCGCCCCCGCCGCAAGCAGGGAGAACAACGTCCGCAGGGGCGTTCGACCGTCGCAGCCGGCCAGCAGCGCCGCGCCGTGGCTATCTGTACCGCCGGTCCAGCGCAGCCCGGCGGACTGCTGTAGCAGCTGGGACTCGACGTACCAGCCGTCGTCCTCCCGCGTGGCCACTTGGTGCAGCCGGACGTCCTCGCGCAGCCGCCAGCAGCGCTCGAGCACCCCGCCCGCGAGGGCGTCGCGCCGGACGAAGTGGTCAAGCACCTCCTCGCCCCAGGTCGGCGCGATCGGCTGGTCCACGACATCGAGCACGACCGACGGCGTGCGGTCCGTACGACGAAGGGCGAGGACGCCGAAGGCGACCGCCTCGACCCGGCGCTGCTCGAACCACGCCAGCCACTCGTCGTAAAGCACGTCGAAGCGCTCGCCCTCGTCGGTGTCGCGCAACCACGCGGTGACGTAGTCGGCCGGGGCGGCCAGCTCGCGCTGCACGACCCACCCGTCGCAGCCCGTGCCCGCAAACCACGAGCGCACCCGCTCGTCGCCGTCTTCGCCCTCGACGTGCAGCCAGTTGGCCAGTAGCACGGCGTGCCCGCCGGGCGCCAGGTGCACGGGGATGCCCTGCACGAGCTGACGGCACACGTCGTCGGCGTCCAGGCCGGCGTCGCGGTAGGTGTAGCGCGAGCCGGGGCTGATGACGAACGGCGGGTTGCTCACCACGAGATCGAACGTCTCGCCCTCGACCGGTGCGAGGAGGTCACCGGTGCGCGCCTCGACCGCCGCGTCGTTGAGGACCGCGCCCAGTTGGGTCAGCGCGACGGCGCGCGGGTTGCGGTCGGTGGCGATCACCGCGTCGGCGTGGTCGTCGGCGAGCAGCGCCTGCACCCCGCCACCGCAGCCGAGATCGAGCACCCGCCCGACCGGGACGCGTGGGGTCGCGGCGGCCAGCGTCAGGCTGGCGGCCCCCACGCCGAGCACCTGGTCGGGGTGCACGCCGGTCGCGGCCCGCCCCGCGTCGTGCGGCACGGTGACCTCGACGCCGCCGTGCAGCACGCTCTGCAGCCGGACGGCCGCCGTCCCGTCGGCTCGCAGCCAGGACGCCGGAACCCCTGCGGCAGCAGCGCGTGCGGGGTCGGCCGGGACGCCGAGCACGAACAACCGGGCGAGCGTGCTGAGCGGGTCGGTGTCCGTCGTACGACGGAGCAGCGGGGCGAGCTCGTCGCGGTCGAGGTGGGTGCGCGCGGTGGCGCCGAGGCGCTCCTCCAGTGCCGCCCACGACCACCCCGCGGCGCGAAGCGCGTCCCGGACCGCCGGTGCGTCAGCGAGCAGTGCCGCGGGGTCGGGCAGCGTCTGGTCGGCCATCGAGCGGACGCTACCGGCCGACCGGCGAGGGGCTACCGCGTGGCGCGGCGCACGCCGCCCGCGGCGAGCAGCAGCAGGCCGGCCAGCGCCGCAGTCACCGGAGCGCCACCCGTGCGGGGCAGCTCGACCGGGGCCGGTGCCGGCGCGACGACAGGCGCGGGCGCGGGCACGGTCACGGGAGCGAGCGGGCCGCTGGCGAAGTCTCCACCGAGGCCGCAGAAGATCTCGAGGTTGTTGTAGTAGGTCCCCGGCGCGACCGTGTCCTTGAGCTTGACGACGTAGGTCTGCGTGATGCTCTTGCCGGCACCCAGGGTCACGCCTGTGGGCTTGAGGATGACGTCAATCCCCCCGTCGGAGCGCTTGGGCAGCGGGGTCACCGGGGTGGCGCCGAACGGACCCGCGGTGGACACGAAGTCGAACGCCGGGTCGAGGTGGTCGGTGTAGCGCAGCACGGCGCAGTCGGTAGTCGAGGCGTTGGTGACGGTCGAGGTGTAGGTGATGGTCGAGCCGGCCTTGGCTGTCGACGGGCTGGCGTCCTTGGCGAAGGTGATGATGGGCTTGCTGTTGGGCACGCCGGTGAAGTCGCTGCCCTTGCCGTTGGGGCAGACGACCCCGCTGACGGCGTGGCTCACGATGAGATCACCGCGCAGCAGCGGGCCGGTGCCCACGACGTGGATGCCGTTGACAACGATGCCGCGGCCGTCAGCCGTCGGGTGCTGCTCGTTGAGGATCACCGACAAGCCGAGCGGCGCGATGCTGATGACCGTGTTGGGTTCCGGCGTGCCGTTGATGGCCTGGCCGGCGACCGTGAGGCCGACGATCTGGGTGCCCGCGGCGTTGGGCGCCTTGGTGCAGTCGCTGTTGGCCTGGGCCCGGATGACGTCGGCGGTGATGACCGGGACGCCCGCGTTGAACAGGCCCTTGAAGGCGACGGTCTGAGCAGCAGCGGACGAGGCGGCCGCCGTGGCCGTGCACTGCGACTGGGCGATCGTGTCGATCGCGTCAGCGGTCGCCGCAGGGGCGCCCGGAACGTTGAGCAGCTCGCCGGTCTTGGGCGCCGCCGCGTTGGGCGGGCACGACTGGCTCGCGGAGGAGAAGGTGTTGGGGTCGAGCCGGGTGCCGCCGAGGGCGCCGGGAACCGGCACGGCCAGCGGGCTCAGCACGGTGAGGTCGACGATGATCCCGGCGGCGTCGGCGAAGCCACCCGAGACCGGAGTCGCCGCGAGTGCGGGTGTGGCGAAGGCGCTTGACCCGGCCACCACCGTGGCGGCGGTCAGGGCCACCGCCACCCGCATGCCCGCTTTTGTCCGCGTTGTCCGAATGACGTTCACTGCTGCTCCTTGGATCATCGATCGCTTGGGCACTGTATTCCCCAAAGAGGGCAAGTCAGGCATTGCGGACGTCGGCATCTGGCGAGTCCGTCTGAAGCATTCGCCGCTTGTGGGCTGCGCCGAACGGCCCCAGGAAAGCACCGAGCCCACCCCCGTTAGGCGAGGGTGGGCTCGATGACCGAACGTGGAAAAGCCTTACGTGACGGGCGCGCCGACCTTCTCCACGACATCGGCCGCACCGGCCACGCCGCGCTTGTTGCTGACCGTCACCGCGGCAATGATGCCGGCAATGGCCAGCACAGCGATGACCGCGCGGACGCCATTGTCGGCGTCGTCTCCGATGCCGTACTTCACGACCGTCGGCGCGATGAGCAGCGCCACCAGGTTCATCACTTTCAGCAGCGGGTTGAGGGCCGGACCGGCGGTGTCCTTGAACGGGTCACCGACGGTGTCACCGATGATGGTGGCCTCGTGGGCCGGCGAGCCCTTACCGCCGTGGGTGCCGTCCTCGACGAGCTTCTTGGCGTTGTCCCAGGCCCCACCGGAGTTGGACAGGAACACCGCCATGAGGACGCCGGCCGCGATGGCGCCGGCGAGGAAGGCGCCGAGCGGCTGGTAGCCGAGGGCGAAGCCGACCGCGATCGGGGAGAGCACGGCGAGCAGCCCGGGGGTGGCCAGCTCGCGCAGCGAGTCGCGGGTGCAGATGTCGACGACGCGGGCGTAGTCGGGCTTCTCGGTGTAGTCCATGATCCCGGGCTTGGTGCGGAACTGCTCGCGCACCTCGAAGACCACCCGGCCCGCGGCGCGGGACACGGCGTTGATGGCGAGCCCGGAGAACAGGAACACCACCGCAGCGCCGATGATCAGGCCGAAGAGCAGGTTGGGCTTCTCGATCGACAGCGAGAAGTCGTTGGCCGATCGGCCCGCCTCGATGAGCGCCCGCTCGACCTCGGTGCGGAACGACCCGAAGAGCGCGGTCGCGGCGAGCACGGCCGTCGCGATCGCGATGCCCTTGGTGATGGCCTTGGTCGTGTTGCCGACCGCGTCGAGGCTGGTGAGCACGAGCGCGCCGGCCTCGGTGACCTCACCGGACATGTCCGCGATGCCCTGGGCGTTGTCGGAGATCGGACCGAAGGTGTCCATCGCGACGATGACGCCGACGGTCGTGAGCAGGCCGGTCCCGGCGAGCGCCACTGCGAAGAGCGCGACGACGGTCGAGCCGCCACCGAGCAGGAAGGCGGCGTAGACGGCGCCACCGATGAGCAGCGCGGAGTAGACCGCCGACTCGAGGCCGACCGAGATGCCGGCCAGGATGACCGTGGCCGGACCGGTGAGCGAGCTCTTGCCGATCTCGCGGACCGGCTTGCGGTTGGTCTCGGTGAAGTAGCCGGTGAGGACCTGGATGAGCGAGGCCAGCACGATGCCGATGATCACAGCACCGACAGCGATGAGGCGCGGGTCGCGGTCGGACGTGGCTCCACCGTCGAGCTCGGCGAACGTCGCCGGCAGGTAGGTGTAGGCCGCGATCCCGACGAGGATGGCCGACACGAGCGCGGACAGGAAGAAGCCGCGGTTGATGGCGGCCATCCCGTTGCGGTCGCTGTCGCGCGGGCTCGTGCCGTAGATGCCGACCAGCGCGGTGAGGACACCGATGGCCGGGACGATGAGCGGGAAGACCAGGCCCTGCGAGCCGAAGGCCACCTGGCCCAGGATCAGCGCAGCGACCAGGGTCACGGCGTACGACTCGAACAGGTCGGCCGCCATGCCGGCGCAGTCACCGACGTTGTCACCGACGTTGTCGGCGATCGTCGCGGCGTTGCGCGGGTCGTCCTCGGGGATGCCCTGCTCGACCTTGCCGACGAGGTCGGCGCCGACGTCAGCGGCCTTGGTGAAGATGCCACCGCCGACACGCATGAACATCGCGAGCAGCGCGCCACCGAAGGCGAAGCCCTCGAGCACGCGCGGGGCCTGGTCGTCGTAGGCCAGCAGGACGATGGACGCACCGAGCAGGCCGAGGCCGACGGTGAACATGCCGACGACGCCACCGGCGCGGAAGGCCAGGCGGAGCGCCTTCTTGGTGCCGCTCTCGTTGGCCGCGTTGGCCACCCGCAGGTTGGTGCGGGTCGCGAGCGTCATGCCGATGAACCCGACGAGGGCGGAGAAGAGCGCGCCCACGAGGAAGAAGACCGGCCGGCCGACCTTGACCGCCGTGGTGTCGGCCGGCAGCACGAACAGCAGGCCGAACACGATGACGGCGAAGACCGCGAGGGTGCGGAACTGCCGGGACAGGTAGGCCGCGGCGCCCTCCTGCACGGCCTTGGCGATCTCGCGCATCTTGGGCGTGCCCTGGCCGGCGGCCAGCACCTCCCGGGCGAAGACCGCGGCGAAGCCGAGGGCCACGAGCGACGTCAGCAGGATGAGGTAGACGAGCTTCTGGTCGTTGTCGTTGACCGAAGCGAGCCTCCCGCCTTCAGCAGCGACGAGGGTGAGCGCGGACATCCGTCCTCCAGATCAGGCGCGGGCGGTCGGAAGTGACTGCCCGCGGGGGTTCGCACAGCAAAGCCGGCCGCGCGTGGGGCGGCCGGTGGATGGGGGCGGACCGGGGTCCGCTGGCGCAGAGGGTACCTATCAGAGCAGATGCGGGTGAAACCGACCCGACACCTCAGGTGGCGGCGGCAGTGGACGGCAGGCCGATGGGACCACCCCGGGCCGGCAACGGCCAGCGCAGGGTCACTGTGGTCCCCTGCTCGCCCGCCTCGACCGACACGTCGTCGACCAGGCCGGTGAGGACCGCAAGGGCCACGTCGGGGTCGACGTGGTCGTCGGTCCCGTCGTCGGCTCGGTCCCACAGGTCCTCCGCCAGGTCCTGGACCTGGGGGTCGGCCGCCGGGCCGTGGTCGGTCACCGTGACGGTGAGCAGTCGCGGATCGTCCGTGACGGTGAGCAGCACCGGGGTGTGCGGTGCGTGCGCGCGGTGCAGACCGACCGCCCGCGACGACGCCTCGCCGACCGCGAGCCGCAGCTCATCGACGAGCTCGTCGGCCAGTCCGGCGCGCCGCGCGGCGGCGACCACGACGAGCCGCGCCGTCCGCACGTGGGCGGGCAGCGCGGTGAGCTCGAGTTCGACGCGGGCCACGGTGGGGTCGGGACCTAGTCGGTCGCCGCGACGGCTTCCTCGACCGTCCCGTGGATCGGGAAGACCTTGGTGAGACCGGTGATGCGGAAGATCTTGAGGATGCGCTCCTGGGTGCAGACCAGGCGCAGCGACCCCTCGTGGGCACGCACCCGCTTGAGCCCCCCGACGAGGACGCCGAGGCCGGTGGAGTCGAGGAACTCCACGCCCTCCATGTCGACGACCAGGTGGTACTGCCCGCTGCTCACCAGGTCGATGAGCTGCTCGCGCAGCTTGGGCGCGGTGTAGACGTCGATCTCGCCACCGACGACCACGACGGTGCGGTCACCCGCGGCACCGGACTCGGTGCGGGTCGACAGGGACAGGTCCACGACTTCTCCTCCAGGGGACGCGGAGGGACCAGCCCCCCAAGTGATGTACGACGAACACACCCGGACCGGGTGACGCAGCGCGCCGTACCCGCTCCGCGACGATCTAACCGCACGCGTCGACCGGACCGCTCTGGGAGGATGGGCCGGTCGTGATCAGCAGCCCGCCACCCCGCGCCCAGACACTGCTGGACCGCCTCGTCCGCGACCCGTCGCGCGCCGACCGGGTCACCCACGTCGAGCACGTGCCGGCACGGGCCGGCCGCACCGCGGCGTGGCCCGACTGGGTGCCGGAGCTGCTCGTCGAGCGGCTGCGCCACGGCGGGGTCCCCGCGCCGTGGGAGCACCAGGCGCAGGCGGCGCAGCTGGCCCGCGGCGGCGCCTCGGTGGTGCTGGCGACGGGGACGGCGAGCGGCAAGTCGCTGGGCTACCTGCTGCCGGTGCTGTCGTCGATGCTCGAGGACCCGCGCCCCACGGCGCTCTACCTGTCCCCGACCAAGGCGCTCGCCACCGACCAGTTGCGGGCGATCCGTGCGCTCAACCTCGTCGCCGTACGCGCGGCGACGTACGACGGGGACACCGCCCGGGAGGAGCGAGACTGGGTGCGCCGGCACGGGCGGCTCGTGCTCACCAACCCCGACATGCTGCACCGCTCGATCCTGCCGCGGCACGCCGACTGGGCGAGCTTCCTGCGCGGCCTGCGCTACGTCGTCGTCGACGAGTGCCACACCTACCGCGGCGTGTTCGGCTCGCACGTCGCGCAGGTGTTGCGCCGGTTGCGCCGGGTGTGCGCGCGCTATGGCTCAGAGCCGGTGTTCCTGCTCGCGTCCGCCACCGTCTCGGCTCCCGAGGAGTCGGCGGGACGGCTGACCGGGCTGCCGGTGGTGGCGGTGGACGACGACGCCTCGCCGCGCGGCTCGACCGAGTTCGCGCTCTGGGAGCCACCACTCATGCCTGATTACGGGGGCGAGCACGGCGCGCCCGTACGACGATCAGCCACCGCGGAGACGGGCGACCTGCTCGCCGACCTCGTCGTCGAGGGCGCGCGCACCATCGCGTTCGTGCGGTCGCGCCGAGGCGCCGAGTCGGTCGCCCTGTCGGCCCGCCGAGCGGTCGTCGAGGCAGCACCCGAGCTCGGCAGCCGGGTCGCGGCCTACCGCGGCGGCTTCCTGCCCGAGGAGCGGCGCGAGCTCGAACGGCGGCTGCAGAGCGGCGACCTGCTCGGCGTCGCTGCGACCAACGCGCTCGAGCTGGGGGTCGACGTCGCCGGTCTCGACGCGGTCGTGCTCACCGGCTGGCCGGGCACCGTCGCCTCGGTGTGGCAGCAGGCCGGCCGGGCTGGCCGCGCCGGGCAGGGCGCGCTCGCGGTCTTCGTCGCCCGGGACGACCCGCTCGACACCTATCTCGTGCACCACCCCGAGGCGCTGTTCGGCCGGGTCGTCGAGGCCACCGTGCTGGACCCGGCCAACCCCTACGTCCTGGGCCCGCACCTGTGCGCGGCCGCCGCCGAGCTGCCACTCACCGAAGCGGACCTGCCGCTGTTCGGTGAGCCCGAGCAGGTGCGGCTGCTGCTCGCGGACCTGGTCCGCCGGGGCGTCCTGCGCTCCCGCCCCGCCGGCTGGTTCTGGACTTCCCGGGAGCGCCCCGACGTCGACATCCGGGGTTCCGGTGGCGCACCGGTCCGACTCGTGGAGGCCGGCACCGGGCGCCTGCTCGGCACGGTCGACGCGGCCTCCTCGCACACGCAGGCCCACACCGGCGCGGTCTACCTGCACCAGGGCGAGACCTACCTCGTCGAGCGGCTGGACCTCGACGAGTCGGTCGCTCTCGTGCGGCCCGACGAGCCGGACTACTCCACCTCCGCCCGCGACATCACCGACCTGCGCGTCGTCGAGACGTTGCGCTCGTCGTCGTACGACGGGGTGACGGTCAGCTTCGGGACCGTCGACGTGACCCATCAGGTGGTGTCGTTCTTGCGCAAGCGCCTGGGCAGTGGGGAGGTGCTGGGCGAGGAGCCGCTCGACCTGCCGCCGCGCGAGCTGCGGACGCGCTCGGTCTGGTACACCGCGTCCGAGGAGGTCCTGGCCACGGCTGGGCTGGAGTGGGCCGACGTGCCGGGGGCTGCGCACGCGGCCGAGCACGCCGCGATCGGCCTGCTGCCGCTGTTCGCCACCTGCGACCGCTGGGACATCGGCGGGGTCTCCACCGCGCTGCACGAAGACACCGGCGCCTGCACGGTGTTCGTCTACGACGGCCACCCCGGCGGAGCGGGGTTCGCCGAGCGCGGCTACACCCGGATCGCGGCCTGGCTGCTCGCCACCCGCGAGGCGATCGCCTCGTGCGAGTGCCCGGCCGGCTGTCCGTCGTGCGTGCAGTCGCCCAAGTGCGGCAACGGCAACGAGCCGCTCGACAAGGCCGGGGCGGTCCGGTTGCTCGACGCCGTGCTCGCCTCGGGTCTGGATCGGGTCGTCGCGGGGTAGGGACCGCGCAACCCCGCCGGTGCGCGGGTCGTCTGACGTGGAGTCCGCCGTGGTGGTTCTTGGTCTTCTGCTCGTGGCGCTGTCCGGCCTGCTCGCCGCCGGGGTGGCGCTGTCCAACACCGATCCCATCGCGGCGTCGGCGTTCGGGGTCTCGCTCACCAACGTGTCCGTGGGTGGTCTCTTCCTGGCGGGCGCCGCCACCGGGCTGGTGTTCGGCCTCGGCCTCGCCGTCGCCGCCTCCGGTGCGGGCCGCCGTCGGGCCAAGCGTCGCGCCCTCAAGCAGCAGGTGTCCGCCGAGCGCGACCGGCGCGAGTCACTGGCCCAGGAGAACGCGCAGCTGCACGAGCAGCTCGAGCGCACCGGGTCACCCCGGCACGGCAACCCCGATCAGGTCTAGTGCTCGCTCGAGTCCCCGAGCCAGCGGCGCAGGTGCGCGGCGATGGCCAGCAGGATCAGCGCACCCGCGACACTGCGGGCCAGCCGCTCGCTGTCGATCGCCGAGCCGAACGCGTCACTGACCCGTCGTACGGCGGCGGCAGGAGCCGACACCTTCTCGCGGGTGACGACGTCTTTGTAGCCCAGGGTGTTCTCGTAGGTGCCGTCCGGCAGCGGCGCAGCCACGGCCGGCTGGGTCGCCGGCAGCGGCGGGAGCTTGGGGATGCCGAGCTTGGGGCCAAAGGCGCTGAAGCTGAGGCCGAAGGCCTGGCGCTGCGCGATGGCGGTTGCCGGAGAGGTGCCGCTGCTGGTCCCGATGCCGGACGAACCGCCGTTGCTCGCGCTGCCCCCGTTGGAGGAGCCACCGCTCGACGAGCCACCACCGGACGAGCCGCCACCGGACGAGCCAGGGCCGCTGCCGGAGCCGTCGGCCCCCGCAGTGACGGGCGTCGGGCTCGCTCCGCCCGATCCGGACGACGGAGCCGGAGTCGCACCCGAGCCACCACTACCGGAGTCCGGTGTCGGCTCGTCCGCCGGGGGCGGCGGGGGCGGGGGCGAGCCGAGGTTGACCGAAGCCTCGCCAGAACGCGCCGAGGAGAGGGTCTGCGAGGAGCCGGGAGCGGCAAGCCGCTTGGCGACCAGGGAGTAGGCGTGGGCACCGGTGCCGTCGCGGTCGTAGGTGACCGTCGTACTGCACGTGGACCCGCTGCAGGAGCCGAGGCCGATGCCGTCCTGCGCGACCGCGCCGTTGTCGAAGAGCGTGTAGCCGGTGAGGTCGGGCTCGGACCCGCGACGCCAGGTGACCTTGGCGGCCCGGAAGCCCTCCGCGCTGGCGCTGACCCCACCGGGCGTCGCCGGCGGGATGCGCAGGGTGAAGCTGCGGCTGTCGGAGGCTCCCCCGCGCAGCGTGATCGTCCAGACCCCGTTGGCGCCCGGCGCTGACCCGCTGCAGCTGCTGCTGGGGTAGGTCACGCAGCCGGTGTCGAAGGTGTAGTCGAGGGTGGCCCGGCCGTCGGTGACCGTGCCGCGGTCGGAGTCGACGACCTGGTCGGCGCCGCCCGGGCCCTGCAGCCGGAGCTCGGTGGTGGTGGTCGAGTCCATGCTGGCGCGGATGGTGAAGGAGGTCGCCCGGTCGAAGACCGCTCCGTCGACCGGGTCGGTGATGCTTCCCGCGGCGAAGGCCGGCGTGGCACCGACGAGCAGGCTGACGCCGGCCAGCGAGCCAGCCAGGCCGAGGGCACCGAGTCGCTTGAGCTGTCGGCTCATCCGTTGCTCCCGGTGGCGGGCGTCGTGCTGGTCGGGGACGGCAGGGCGGGGGCGGTCTTCTTGACCTGCTGGCCGGCCAGCGCGAAGCGCATCACCAGCCGCTGACGGGCGCTGCCCTTGGGGTGGCACGTGGTCAGGGTGAGCAGGCGGCCGGCGCCCTGCGAGACGACCGAGAAGTCCGTCGGGCTGACCACCCACGGGTTGGCGTGGCCGCCGAATGCCGGCACCGCCTTGTAGGTGTAGATCGCGAACGGTGTCTCGAGGGTGACGACGTCACCGGGGACGAGCTCGTCCATCCGGTTGAGCGGTCGACCGAACGTCGTGCGGTGGCCGGCGATCGCGACGTTGCCGGCCTCGCCCGGCAGCGGGGTGTTCGGGTAGTGGCCGGCGCCGGCGCGCAGGGCGGCGGGGGTGGTGCCCTCGACGACGAGCACCTTGACGTCGAGCTTGGGGATGCGCAGCAGGGTCAGTCCGTCGCCGATGCCGACCTTGCGCTCGAGGTAGGCCTGCTGCAGCCCGGGGTCGCTGAAGCCTGCCTGGAGCTGGTCCTGGCGGTAGCGGCTGTAGAGGTCGGTGCCGACCGGGTAGGCGAACATCAGGACGCCCGCGATGAGCAGCACCAGCGAGAGCACGGAGACGCCGCGACGACCGCCGGGGCGCCGGAGCGCGTCACCGAGCAGCGAGCCCAGTCCACGCGCGCGGGCCGGGACGGGCGGCGTGACGTACGACGGCTGCATCCGACCCTCCTCGACGCGCGTGAGCTGGTGATCTCCGGTGAACCGGACACCGTGGGCGACCGTGGACACCGGGGACAACGACCGGGAGCGCCCGACGTTACGCGGGAGTCCGGGGCGAGGACGCGGTGTCGCGTCCTGCACAGGCTCTCGGCATTTCGGACGTCTTCCTACAGCGACGCACGAAAGTCCACCCGCGTTCCCGGCGCCTCCCCTCTCGTCTCCCCTTGCCGGCCGCACGGTGGGGGTCACGGTCCGGCGCGGGCGGTGGCGGTGGCTCGTCCGAAGGTGCCGAGCC
>JANPHZ010000221.1:0-2839 GCA_031424715.1 Frankiaceae bacterium | reverse complement strand
GGCGAGGTAGCGCGGCAGCGTGCAGCCGCCGCCTCCGAGGTGCAGAGCGGTCAGCGGTGCGCCGGCCGGGTGCGCCGCCTCGATCACGTCCGCGATCAGCTGCACATAGGCGAAGTCGAGGTAGGTCGGGTCACCCAGGTGCACGAACGACTGGGGGATCCCGTCGACCTCGATGAGCCAGCCCTGCGGGACGTCGCGGTCGGCGATCAGGGCCGCCGACCCGAAGCGCACCGGCCACGTCCCGGCCGTCGGGTGTGCGCGGGCCGGTGCCATGCCTGCAGCCTGCCCTGGGCGGGCACCGGGGGATGCCGGTCGTGACCTGCGTCACTAGGATCCCGGCATGTCCTTCAACCTCGCCGTCATCCTCCGGGAATCAGCCAACGCCCACCCGGACAAGCCGCTCATGCACATCAACGACCTGACCTTCAGCTATGCCCAGGTCGACGAGCTGTCCGGGCGCCTCGCCACCAGCCTGCTCGGGCTGGGCCTGGCCAAGGGCGACAAGGTCGCGGTTCAGCTGCCCAACGTGCCGCATTTCCTGTTCACCTACTTCGGCATCCTCAAGGCCGGTCTGGTGATGGTCCCGCTCAACCCGCTGCTCAAGGCGCCAGAGGTGGCCTACCACCTCGACAACAGCGACGCCAAGGTGCTCGTGACCTTCGAGATGTTCGCGGACGAGGCGTTCAAGGGGGTGCAGCAGGTCGCCGCCGAGGGCGGCGCCGACATCACGACGTACGTCGTCAACCTGCCCGGCAACGACCAGCGACCCGAGGGCACCAAGCACTACGACGAGCTCTACTTCGCCGACGACACCCGCGAGATCGAGCCGATGAGCTCCGACGACACGGCTGTGGTGCTCTACACCAGCGGCACGACCGGCAAGCCCAAGGGCGCCGAGCTGACGCACTTCCAGCTCTACATGAACGCCACCATCGGGGGGCAGCTGTTCGAGTTCCGCGACGACGACATCGGCGTCGCCGTGCTGCCGCTGTTCCACGTCTTCGGTCTGTCCAGCGTCCTGAACGTGTCGGTGCGCTACGGCGGCACGATCGTGCTGATCCCGCGGTTCGAGCTCGAGCCGGTCGTGGACGCCATCGAGAAGCACCGCTGCACGATCTTCTCCGGGGTGCCGACGATGTACTTCGGGCTGCTCGCCATGGACACCAGTGGCCGCGACCTGTCCTCGATGCGAGTCGGCATCTCCGGCGGCGCCCCGATCCCGGGTGAGGTCATCAAGTCCTTCGAGGAGAAGTTCCCCGGCGTCGTCATCCTCGAGGGCTACGGCTTGTCGGAGAGCGCGAGCAGCACGACCTTCAACATCAACGCCGAGCAGCGCAAGGTGCTCTCGATCGGCAAGCCCATCTGGGGTGTCGAGGTCAAGGTCGTCGACGACGACGACAACGAGCTGGAGGTCGGCGAGGAGCACGTGGGCGAGATCGTCATCCGCGGCCACAACATGATGAAGGGCTACTACAAGAACCCTGAGGCCACGGCCGAGGCGTTCAAAGGCGGCTGGTTCCACACCGGTGACCTCGCCTACAAGGACAAGGACGGCTACTTCTTCATCGTCGACCGCAAGAAGGACCTGGTCATCCGGGGTGGCTACAACGTCTACCCCCGGGAGATCGAGGAGGTCCTCTACGGCCACCCGGCGATCGCCGAGGCCGCGGTCATCGGCAAGCCCGACGACAAGCTCGGCGAAGAGGTCGTCGCGGTGGTGACCCTCAAGCCCGGGGCCGATGTCACCCCCGATGACGTCATCGCATACTGCAAGGAGCGCATGGCGGCGTACAAGTATCCCCGCGAGGTGCGCATCGTCGACGCCTTGCCGATGGGACCGACCGGCAAGATCCTCAAGAAAGAGCTCCGCTGAGCACGTCGGCCCCGGCGATCGTGCAAGCGGTGCTGGGACCTGTCTCCACCGCCGATCTCGGACGCACGCTGATGCACGAGCACGTCTTCGTGCTCACCGCCGACTCCCAGGCCCAGTGGTCGCAGGAGTGGGACGAGCAGACCAAGGTGGCTGAGGCGGTCGACAAGCTGCGGGCCCTGGCAGCGACCGGGATCCAGACGATCGTCGACCCGACCGTCGATGGGCTGGGGCGCAACATCCCGCGCATCCTGCGCGTCAACGAGCAGGTGCCCGAGCTCACGATCCTGGTGGCGACCGGGGTCTACACCTACGCCGACGTGCCGGGCTTCTTCGCCGCGCGCGGTCCGGGCGCGCTGCCGGACTTGCCGGAGCCGATGGTGGAGCTGTTCGTCCGCGACATCGAGCAGGGCATCCAGGGCACCGACGTCCGCGCGGCTTTCCTCAAGTGCGCGATCGATCACCACGGCCTGACCGCCGGTGTCGAGCGGGTGCTGCGGGCCTGCGCCAAGGCGCAGCTGCAGACCCGCGTGCCCTTGATGGTGCACACGCACCCGACCTCGGAGACCGGCCTGCAGGTGCAGCGCGTCCTGGCGGAAGAGGGGGTGGCCCCGTCGTCGGTGCTGCTCGCCCACAGCGGTGACACCAGCGACGCCGATCACCTGTCCGTCCTCGCCGAGGCAGGCTTCCTGCTGGGCATGGACCGCTTCGGCATCGACGTCGTCAAGCCGTTCGACGAGCGGGTCGACATCGTCGTCGAGATGGCCCGCCGTGGGCACGCGGCGAGCATGGTGCTGGCGCAGGACGCCGCCTGCTACATCGACTGGGTGCAGCCCGACCTGCTCCCGCTGATGCCCCACTGGAACTACCTGCACGTGCAGGCCGACGTGATCCCCGCACTGCTGGACCGAGGGGTGACCGAGGCGCAGGTCGAGCAGATGATGGTGGGCAACCCGCGTCGCTTCTTCG
>JANPHZ010000220.1:0-1579 GCA_031424715.1 Frankiaceae bacterium | reverse complement strand
CTCGACCGCGACATCTGGCAGTGCCCGGTGGTGCTGCTGGCCGACGTGCGGTCGGTCGGCGTACAGGGCGACGGGCGGACCTATGGCCACCCGGTCGTGCTGCGGCCGGTGTCGTCGGAGGACGCGATGACGGCCGACTGGTCGCGCGTGCCCTACGACGTGCTGGCTCGCATCTCGACGCGGATCACCAACGAGGTACCCGGCATCAACCGGGTCGTCCTCGACGTGACCAGCAAGCCCCCCGGCACGATTGAGTGGGAGTAAGCCGCCTACCCTGCGCGCATGCCTCTGCCTGCGCCAGCCCCGGACCGGACCGCCGTTGTCACCGGAGCCTCGTCCGGCATCGGTGCGGAGATCGCCCGTGAGCTCGCCCGCCGAGGCCACGGACTGACCCTGGTCGCCCGGCGGGAGGACCGGCTCCGCGCGCTGGCCGCAGAGCTGTCCGGCGTGAGAGTTGAGGTCGTCGTTGCCGACCTCAGCGTCGAGGCAGACCGCCAGCGGGTCGTCGATGACGTGACCGCGCGCGGCCTCGAGCTCGACATCCTGGTCAACAACGCCGGGCTCTCGACGACAGGACTCGTCGTCGACTCCACCGCCGAGGCCGAGCTGCGGATGGTGAAGGTCGACGTCGAAGCGGTCGTCCACCTGTGCACTCTCGCCCTGCCCGGGATGGTGGCGCGGGGCCGCGGCGCGGTGCTCAACGTCGCGAGTACGGCGGCCATGCAGCCGCTTCCCGGGCAGGCTGGCTACGGCGCGAGCAAGGCGTTCGTCCTGAGCTACAGCCGGGCGCTGGCCACCGAGCTGAAGGGCACGGGCGTCACCATGACGGCGCTGTGCCCCGGGCCGGTGCCGACCGAGTTCGCCGCGGCCGCGGGCTGGACCCCCGAGCAGTTCGAGGGAGCGCTGCCGTCGTTCATGTACGTCGATGCGGCCACCGTCGCGAAGGCGGGAGTCGACGGCGCCGATGCCGGCAAGCAGGTCGTCATCCCTGGGCTGCCGAACCGCGGCAGCGCGCTGCTGTCCAAGGTCCTGCCGCACGGCCTGCTGCTCCCCCTGCTGGCGAAGCAGCACCCCTCGCTCAAGCGCTAGCCGATCAGGCGGACAGGACCTGGCCGTTGACGACCTCGACGGCGTACGCCGTCAGGGCGCGGCCGGCTGGCCCTTGCTGCACGGAACCGTCCAGCCCGAACCGGGAGCCGTGGCACGGGCAGGCGAAGCTCTCGCCGTCCGGTGCGGCGTTGCACCCCTCGTGCGGGCAGGCGGCGCTGAAGGCTTTCACCTCGCCAGCGGCCGGTTGGGTCAGCAGCACGTTGCCGCCGTCCGGCGCCTCGACCGAGATCGCCCCGCCGACGGGGATGTCGGCGAGCTGGGCCAGGGCCGCGCGCTTGCCGGCGGGCGCGGAGGCGGTCGTGCCCCCGGCGGTCTGGGATGGCGCCAGCGCGGCCGAGCCGGCGGACCCGGCACAGGCCGTGAGCAGGCCCGTCCCCCAGGCGGCGGCAGCTCCTCGAAACAGCGATCGTCGACACAGGTCGGTCATGCCAAGACCGACGACGCAACCGCCTCGCGCGTTCCCTCAGGC
>JANPHZ010000219.1:0-1926 GCA_031424715.1 Frankiaceae bacterium | reverse complement strand
CACCCACCCGCAACCGGGCCTTGGTCCCGGGCGTCGTCTGCACCGCGAGTCCGACGCCACCGACCCGCACCACCACGCCGTCGGGCTGCAGCGCCGTCACCGTCCCGCTCACGCTGGCGATCATGCCGGCGTCCGGGCGGCCAGCGCGGCGAGCCGGGTCTGCACCGGGGAGCGCCACAGGTGGCAGATCGCGAGGGCGAGCGCGTCCGCCGCGTCGGCGGGCTTGGGCGGACCGTCGAGCCGCAGCAACCGCGCCACCATTTGACCCACCTGCGCCTTGTCGGCGCGGCCGTTGCCGGTGACCGCCGCCTTGACCTCGGACGGGGTGTGCAGCACGACCGGCAGCCCGCGACGGGCGGCGCACACGATCGCCACGGCGCCGGCCTGGGCCGTGCCCATCACGGTGCGCACGTTGGCCTGGCTGAAGACCCGCTCCACCGCCACAGCCTCTGGTTGGTGCAGGTCCAGCCACGACTCGACGACGATTTCGAGAGCGACGAGCCGCTCTCCCAGGGAGGCCGTGGCCGGCGTCGTCGCGACACCGACGGCGACCAGGACGGCCCGCCCCGGTGCGCCGTCGACCACCCCGAGCCCGCAGCGGGTCAGGCCGGGGTCGACCCCCATCACGCGCACGCACTCTCCCGGGGCTAGAACAGGTGTTCGGATGCCGAGCGTAGAGCGCCGACCAGGCTGGCGGGTGCAGGCGCGCCCGCGTGTCCCGCCGCGCACCCGGCGGCGGCACGTGACGCCGGATCGGGCAGGATGTCTGCGCAATGGACGTCGAGGCCCGGCTGACGCTGCCTGGAGCCGTGTCCGCAGCCGGCGAGGCGCGCCGCTTCGTCGCCCGCACCCTCACCCCCACCCTGGGCCGCGAGGACGTCGAGACCGCGGTCCTGGTCACGAGCGAGCTCGTCACCAACGCCGTCGTCCACGCCCGGGCAGGGTGCGAGGTGGTGCTGCAGGGCGGGCCACCCACGCTGACCATCCGGGTGAGCGACCCGGTGCCCTCGGGCCACCGCGGCCGGTTCCCGACGATCGGCCGCGGCTTGCGCCTGCTGGAGGTGCTGTGCCGGCGCTGGGGCGTCGAGTCGGGGCAGCACGGCAAGACCGTCTGGTGCGAGATCTCGGTGCGGCCCGGTCGCGGTCACGCCTGACGGAGCGCCTCAGCCGACCCGCTCGAGCACCTCGTCGCTGATGTCGAAGTTGGCCCACACGTTCTGCACGTCGTCGAGGTCCTCGAGCGCCTCGATGAGCCGCAGCACCTTGACCGCGACCTCCTCGTCCAGCGGCACGGAGACAGCCGGCAGCCAGGCGAGGTCGGCCGACTCGACCGTGAGGCCGGCGTCGGTGCAGGCCAGCCGCACCGCGTGCGTGTCGGCCTTGTCGCAGACAACCTCGAAGGCCGTGTCGACGTCGTTGACCTCCTCGGCGCCGGCCTCGAGCACGGCGAGCAGCACATCGTCCTCGGTGAGGCCGTCGGTCTTGGTCACGAGGATGACGCCCTTGCGCCCGAACAGGTAGGAGACCGAGCCCGGCTCGGCCTGGTTGCCGCCGTTGCGGGTGATCGCGATGCGCACCTCGGCCGCCGCCCGGTTGCGGTTGTCGGTCAGGCACTCCACCAGCACCGCGACCCCGCCGGGCCCGTAGGCCTCGTAGGTGATCTCCTCGTAGGCCGCCGCGTCGCCGAGCTCGCCGCTCCCGCGCTTGACCGCGCGCTCGATGTTGTCGTTGGGGACCGACTGGCCCTTGGCCTTGGCGATGGCGTCAGCGAGTGTCGGGTTGCCTGTCGGGTCCCCGCCGCCGGTGCGCGCGGCGACCTCGATGGTCTTGATGAGCTTGGCAAAGAGCTTGCCGCGCTTGGCGTCGACGACGGCCTTCTTGTGCTTGGTCGTCGCCCACTTGGAGTGGCCGCTCATGCAGCTACCT
>JANPHZ010000218.1:0-6214 GCA_031424715.1 Frankiaceae bacterium | reverse complement strand
GCCCTGTCGCGCCGTACAGCCACGCCGTGCGCACGACGTAGGAGAGGTCCGGGAGGATCTCGCGCACGGCGAGCTCGCCCGCGAGCTTCGTCCGCCCGTACGCGCTGCGCGGCCCGGTCGGGTCGTCGACGTCGTACGGCTGCGTCGCGTCGCCGGGGAAGACGTAGTCGGTGCTGACGTGCACGAGCCGGGCGTCGACCTTCGCGCACGCGGTGGCGAGCAGCGCCGGCGCGGCGGCGTTGACCGCGTACGCCGTCTCCTCGTCCTCCTCCGCCGCGTCGACGGCGGTGTAGGCGGCACAGTTGACGACGACGAGGCGGTGCCGCGGGTCGTCGGACCGCACGATCCGCTCCCACCCCAGGACCATGTCCTGGACCGCGAACGCGTCGGTGATGTCGAGGTCGGCGATCGTCAGCCCACGCGCGAACACGTCCTTGCCGGCCCGCACCGCCTCGAGCAGGTCGGTCGACAGCTGACCGCCTGCGCCGGTCACGAGGAGCGCCAGGCTCACTGGCCGGCCTTCGCGTACTTGGCCTCCGTGGCCGCCTTCTGCGGGCGCCACCAGTCCTCGTTGTCGCGGTACCAGGCGATCGTCGCCTTCAGCCCGGACGCGAAGTCGCTGTACTGCGGCGTCCAGCCGAGCTCGGTGCGCAGCTTCGTGCTGTCGATCGCGTAGCGCCGGTCGTGCCCCGGCCGGTCGCGGACCAGCTCGTACGCGTCCGCCGGCTGCCCGAGCTCGCGCAGCACGGCGGCGACGACGTCACGGTTGGTCTGCTCGCCGTCCGCGCCGATGAGGTAGGTCTCGCCGGACCGGCCCTTGTCCGCGATGGTCCAGACGGCGGCGTTGTGGTCGTCGACGTGGATCCAGTCGCGCACGTTGAGCCCGTCGCCGTAGAGCTTGGGCTTGGTCCCGGTCAGGACGTTGGTGATCTGGCGCGGGATGAACTTCTCGACGTGCTGGTAGGGCCCGTAGTTGTTGCTGCAGTTGCTGATCGTCGCGGTGATGCCGAACGAGCGGACCCACGCGCGCACCAGCAGGTCGCTGCCCGCCTTGGTCGCGCTGTAGGGGCTCGAGGGGTTGTACGGCGTGCTCTCGGAGAAGCGCTCCGGGTCGTCGAGCTCGAGGTCGCCGTAGACCTCGTCGGTCGAGACGTGGTGCAGCCGTACGCCGTGCTTGCGGACTGCCTCCAGCAGGGTGAAGGTGCCGACCACGTTGGTGTGCACGAACGGCGAAGGGTCGTCGAGCGAGTTGTCGTTGTGGGTCTCGGCGGCGAAGTGGAAGACCTGGTCGACGGTGCTGACCAGCTTGTCGACCAGGGCCGCGTCGGCGACGTCGCCCTGCACGAGCTCGACGCTGTCCCGGCTGGGCTGCAGGCTCGCGCCGTCGGCGGCGTACGTCAGGGCGTCGAGGACGACGACCTCGACGTCAGGGCGGTGCTGCTTGGTCCAGTGGACGAAATTGGCACCGATGAACCCGGCTCCGCCGGTGACGAGGATCCGCATGGTCATCAGTGTCCCAGACAGGCCGACGGCCCCGGACGCAGAGCGCCGGGGCCGTCGGGATCAGCAGAAAGGGAGCTACTTCCCGACCTTCACGCAGGAGGGCGCGCCAGCCGTGTAGGTGTTCGTGGTCTCAGCCGTGTCGCCAGGCTGGAGCGACCCACCTACTGCGGCGGCGCCGACGAAGTTGTACGACGCAGCCGTGATGCCCGTCAGCTTGGCGCCGGGCTTGACGCTCCCGCGCTCCGCCCAGATGCCGACGGCCGAGCTGATGCGGATCTCGCTCTTGGCCTCGTCGAAGACACCCAACGCGGTGCCGAGGGAGCGACGAATCGTGCCGTCGACCCAGCCGTAGCGGAAGATCTCGCCGCTCGGCGTGATCTGCGCGCCGAGCCACAGGGGTGTCGCGCCGCCGGGGATGCTGAACTCGAGGTACCAGGCCCGACCCGTGGGCGCGGCCGCGGTGTCGGACTTGGTGAACTTGGCGACCCGGATGACGGCGGTGACGGTCTTGGCCGACGAGGCGATGTCCCCGCCCACGAGGTCCAGGCTCTCGCTGTGCTGGAACACCGCCGAGCCGTCATCGCCCTTCGCATCCGCGAGCAGGTTGCACGAGACGGCGGGCGCAGCGGTGGCCACCCCCGTCCCAGTGAGCAGCGCGGCGGCGGCAGCAAGGGCGAGAGCGGTGCGCAGCGAGTGCTTCATGAGTTCTCCAGGATGCTCGGGTTGCCGGACGGGTTCGACACGTCGGGTGGCAGTTCCTGCCGCCGAAAGCCAAGAACGCCCGCACCGTGTCCGGTACGGGCGTTCTCGTGCGAATTTTGAGAGGACTACGTCATGCCGGACGGGGGTGCTCCGGTCGGCTAGTCAGGGCTGGTCGCCTCAGGAGCAAGGGGCGAACGTGAACGACGTCTCAGCCGGCGCTGCCGCCGTGTCGAAAGTGTTCAGCAGAGCGACGTACGTGCCGCGAGTCTTCGCGAGCGGGGCAGACACGCTTGTCGCCGCGCTGAGCTGCTTCTCACCTACCGCGCGGGCCAGATCCTTGAGCGGGACGCTGACGGTGACCTCTCCGCCGGACACTTTCGAAGAAACGGGCGCGGAGATGGCTGCTCCGTCCACCGACATACCCTGCTGCACGAAGACGGCAGCCTCCCGATCCCGCGTCGGGCTGTACTGGTAGTAGATGATGACGGCGCGACCAGCGATCGACATCTCTGCGGTGAAGCGTGCGCCGTACGACGCCGTGTGCTGGTCCTTGTAGCCAGGAACAGCAAGCTTCGCTGTGAACGTCTTCGCCGTCACGCTGAAGGTCACCTTGGTGATGTCCAAAGTCGAGTCCGCACCGACACCGGCGCCGTTCGGGGTGGCGTCGCCGGCGGGATCGCTCCCGGCGGCGCACGACGGCAGCTTCTTCGGCGCTGCCGTGGCGACCCCCGCGCCGGTGAGCAGCGCTGCGGCGGCAGCAAGGGCGAGCGCGGTGCGCAGGGACAGCTTCACGAGGGCTCCAGAGACGTAGTGGCGTGCAGTGTCTTCGACGCACCCAACGACCGTTCCTGCCTCAGGAAACGAAGAACGCCGGCACCGTGTCCGGTACGGGCGCTTTCGTGTGGTGCGTGTGGTTCGGGCGAAGTCCCTGGAGCGTTCCTACTTCGCCACCCTCAGGCAGGACCGCGAGCCGGAGATGTAGGTCTTGCTGCTCACTGCCTCATCCACAGCGATGAGGAGCCCCTGGCCGCCAGCGGATGCGAGCGCGAAGGTCTCGACGGCCAGCGTGCCGAGCTTCTTCCCAGGCTTGACGTTCGCGCGCTGGTACGCCGCCATCGGGGCCGAGATGGTGATCTCGTTGCCCTTGATGCTGCCCTTGACCGGCTCGGGGTCGGTGCTAAAGCTGCTCCGGCCCGTCTCCATGGTGATCTCGCCCGTATGGAACGTCGGCTCGCCGGTGAACGGCACTGCCGCGAAGAGGTACTGCGACTTGGTGGCACCGGTCGGCAGGAACTCAAAGTAGTAGCGCGTCCCACCGATCGCCTGCGGGTTGCCTCCTCCGGGAGGCCCCGCAAGCCGGATGACAGCGGTGATGGTCTTGGCGTTGCTCGCGACGTCGCCGGTGACGACGTCGAGTCCCGGCTGCGCCGTCACGATCTCGGCGTCGCCGGCGGGGTCGGTGACCAGGTTGCAGGCCGGGGCGGCGGACGCACTCGGCAGTGCGCCGAGCCCGGACAGAGCAGCAACGAGTACGACGGCGACAATGGGGCGGCGCGACAGCTTCACGGTGCTCCTCGGTGTGCGGTTGCCGAGGACTTCGTCACCACGCCCCGGGTTCCTGCCCTTGACAAGCAAAACGCCCGCACCGTGTCCGGTGCGGGCGCTTTGCGGTGTTGATCTTCGAGCTACTTCCCCGGCTCGACGCAGGAGACCGCGCCCATCTTGCAGGGCTTGGACGTCAGGGGGTCTGACGAGTCGGTGCTTAGGTAAGGCCAGACACAGACCCACTCGGCAGGGTTTACGAGTCTCGTCAGAGACTAAAACTGGCAGGTGAAGCCCAGCCCGCGACATACCGCCTCGATGGGAGCTGCGCCGTTTCGCACCGTATCGTAGACAGTCAGTTCGAATGGTTTTGCATCGTCCACAGCCTTGATGGCGTCGTCGACGGGATCCGCGACCGCTGCCTCACTGAGGATCGGCGCCAAAAGAATTCCGGCCGACATTCCTAGCAACATGAGACCTTTCATGAGCATGCGTAAACCGTTCTTCCCCATGCTGGCCTCCGCCATCAGATCGCACAACGAGGGATCACGATGCGACAGATGTCATCCACAGCGCCTCGATAGTCGAAAATGTTGGGCTTTCGGGGCATGGTCTCCTCAACGGTGGACACAACTTGGTCGACAACAGGATCTGCACTTGCAGAGGACGTGAACATAAATGGCAAGATCACCGCGATACCAATTGTTGTTGCGGCGATACGCTGAGTAGGACGCAAGACCACTCCTTTGAATTTGAGGCTGAATTCAGTCAACAATCCCCGCACCCTAAGGGCCCGGCGACGGTTCCGCAAGGATCAACAAGGCTTAGCCAGTCGGGTGAGTGAGCGGGAACGCTCGCCGCCTCTCTGAGACCCCGGCCCGCGGTGGCCCACGTCATCGGCCCAACTGCCCTCCGCGATTTCCGCGTCTAACGGCTGCCTCAGGCGATGGAGACCTTGGAGTGGTCGCCGAGCATCAGCCGGTGCGCCTTGGGCAGAGCCGCGGACGGCACGACCTCGACCTCCTTGCCGATGAGCGAGTCCTCGATCCGGCCGATGCCCCGGATCGTCGACTGCTCCAGCACGATCGAGTGCTCGATCTCGGTGTCCTCCAGCGTGCAGCCGAAGTAGATAGAGGTGAACGGGCCGACGTAGGTGTCGCGCAGGACGGTGTCGCGGCCGATGATCGCCGGTCCTCGTACGACGGAGCGCTCCAGCACTGCCCCTTCCTCGATGACGACCCGGCCGATGACCCGGGAGTCGGCGTCGACCGTGACGCGCACGGCGGGCTCGAGCGACTCGAGCACCTTGCGGTTGCACTCGAGCATGTCCTCGAGCCGCCCGGTGTCCTTCCAGTAGCCCGTGACCAGGTGCGGGCTGACGACCTTGCCCTCGTCGATGAGCCACTGGATGGCGTCGGTGATCTCCAGCTCGCCGCGGGGCGAGGGCTTGATCGCCCGCACGGCCTCGTGGATGACGGGCGTGAACATGTAGACGCCCACCAGGGCCAGGTCGCTCTTGGGGTCCGCCGGCTTCTCGACCAGCGTCGCGACCTGACCGTCCGCGCCGAGCTCGGCCACCCCGAACTGCGACGGGTTGTCGACCTTGGTGAGCAGGATCTGCGCGTCGTAGCCCTCATGTACGAACTCCGCCACCAGCTCGGTGATGCCGCCGATGATGAAGTTGTCGCCGAGGTACATCACGAAGTCGTCGTCGGCGAGGAAGTCACGGGCGATCAGGACGCAGTGGGCCAGCCCGAGCGGGGCGTCCTGGCGGATGTAGGTGACCCGGATGCCCAGGGCGCTGCCGTCACCGACCGCCGCCTCGATCTCCGCCGCGGTGTCCCCGACGATGATCCCGACGTCGGTGACCCCGGCGTCGCGGATCGCCTCGAGCCCGTAGAACAGCACCGGCTTGTTGGCGACGGGCACCAGCTGCTTGGCGCTCGTGTGCGTGATCGGACGCAGGCGGGTGCCCGCGCCGCCGGACAGGACGAGTGCCTTCATACGAGGCAGGCTAGCGGCGTCCGGAGGGGCCTCGCGGCTAATCTGGCCCGGTGACCGATCCCAGGGACTGGAGCGCGGCTCTGCCCGCCGAGCCCGATCCCGCCGACCGGCCGCTGCCCCCCCACCTCGACCCGCGGGGCCGCTCCGCGCTCCCGCCCCGCGGCGGGGCCCGGCACGTCGTCCCCGCCAAACCGCGCCGTCGGGCTGCCCGGCTGCTGTCCTGGATCTCCGTCGTCACCTCGATCGCGGTGCTCGCCGTGGCCGGCACCGGCTACGTCCTGATCAACAAGTACGACGGCAACATCAACCGCATCGCGGGCATCTTCGGCGACCGCAGCAAGGCACCGCCGGCGGCCAAGAACAACGCCCAGACGTTCCTGATCGTCGGCTCGGACAGCCGCGGCGACCTCAAGGCCGGCGAGGGCACGCAGGGCCGCGGCGCCACCTTCGTCACCGGCCAGCG
>JANPHZ010000217.1:0-8117 GCA_031424715.1 Frankiaceae bacterium | reverse complement strand
AACGTCGCCACCGCGAGCAGGAGCACGGCGACGGCCAGGACACCGGCCAGGAGCTTGCGCTGACGCCGGCGCTGGGCCTGACGGCGCGCCAGCCGAGAACCGGTGCCACCGAGGACGTCGTGGCTCATCGGTAGAGCCCCCGCTTGCCGATGTACGCCGCCACGCCGTCAGGCACGAGGTAGGAGATCGGCTTGCCCGCGCCGACCCTGGCACGCAGGTCGCTGGACGAGATCGCGAGCGCCGGGATGTCGACGAGCGTCACCGCCCCCGCGGGGAAGTCGCTGAGGTCGACCGGGTCGTAACCGGGGCGGCTGACGCCGACGAAGTGCGCGAGGGCGAACAGCTCGTCGCCCCTGACCCAGCCCAGGATCTGCGCGAGCGCGTCGGCACCGGTGATGAAGAACAGCTCGCTGTCGTCGCCGTACTGGCCCAGCAGCGCACGAAGGGTGTCGTAGGTATAGGTCGGACCGGGCCGATCGATATCGGTGCGGCTGACCGAGAACAGCGGGTTGGCAGCGGTCGCGACGACCGTCATCAGATAGCGGTCCTCGGCGGGGCTGACCTCGCGGTCGGCCTTCTGCCAGGGCTGCCCGGTCGGGACGAAGACGACCTCGTCGAGGTCGAACTGCGCCGCGACCTCGTTGGCGGCCGACAGGTGGCCGTGGTGGACCGGGTCGAAGGTCCCGCCCATCACGCCGATGCGTCTGCCCACGCGGCAGGAGCCTAGTGCGGAGAGGGCTACACGAGCCGGCGCCGCGCCACCCGCCAGAGCACGCGTCCGACCGCGAAGGCGACCGCGAGGCACAGCACGAGCAGCAGCGCGCGGCCACTGTTGCGGATCAGTCCTTCCACCCCGCTGACGAAGCCGTTCTTGGCGTCACCGAGCGCCTGAGACAGACCGGAGCGCTGCGAGGTGACGGGATCACCTTCGGCGGTGATGGACACGGTGAGGGAGGACAGGTCGCTCTGGTTGGCTAGCAGCTTGCGCTGTCCTTCCAGCCGGTCGATGCGTCCACTGACCTCGTCGACCCGCTGCTGCACCGACAGCACCTCACCCACGGTCCTGGTGCGACTGAGCAGGACGAGGAACCGCTCGCGGGCGGCCCGCAGGGTGCGCAGCTGAGTCTCCAGGTCGGAGAACTGCGCCGTCACGTCGCGTGCGCTGGTCTCGGCCCGCAGGACCTTGGCGTCCAGCCGGCGGATCTGCCCGACCAGCGTCTCGTAGCGGGCAGCAGGAACCCGCAGCGCGAGCTCTCCGGACGGGTTGTCACTGGCCTCCTCGCTCGTGCCGGACGCGACGTAGCCACCAGCGGCGATGGCCGCCTTGCGTACGGCGTCGAGCGTCGGACCGACACGCTTCTCCTTGACCTGCAGGGCAAGGCTGCCGGTCGTGACGACCCGGGCCTCAGCGCCGTCGGCGCCGTCGTTGGTCTCGCCCGCGGTGGCTGCGGTCCCGCCGACCACACCGCCGGCGGCGCTTCCCGCGCCCGTCCCTCCACCGGAGAGACCGGTGAAGCCGCTGCCTGAATCGAGCGCAGCGCGCAGTGGCGCTGACTTCTGCACCTGCGCGCCGGAGAAGTCCTGCGCCGGCTGCGGTGCGGACTGCTCCGCAAACCCGCCCGCGCCGCTGACCGTGGCTGACTGCCGATCAATGTTGCCGTCGTAGTTGTTCACCTGGAAGGCAAACCCGGCGGCGAGCACCACTACCGCCGCCGCTGCGCTCAGCGGGATCCAGCGTCGGCGTGGGGCTGCCGACCGCCTGCGCGTGGCAGCTGCCAGCACCTCGCTGGGGCCGTGCTCCGGGACGTCGTACGACGATGCGGTCTCGGTGAGCAGCCGGGTGAGGTCCTGCTCGGTCGGTGTCGTCATGAGCTGGCCTCCAGGGCATCGTTTGTGGTGTCGGCGTTGACCCAGGCGGCGAGCCGGGGGTCCTGCGCCAGGCGCTGGCGTGCGTCGTACAGCCGGCTCTTGACCGTGCCGGGGCGGCGGTCGATGGCGGTTGCGATCTCGGCCTCGGACAGGCCGCTGTAGAAGCGCAGGATCAGCGGGATCCGCAGGTGCTCCGGCAGCTCGGCCAGCGCGGCCTCGACGACGGCTGCGAGGGCCTCCTGCTCGGCGAGCAGCTCTGGTTCGGGTCCGCGGTCGGCGAGTCCCTCCAGCGCGTCGGCGCCGTCGTCCCGGCCGGTGTGTGACCGCTGCGCCCGCAGGCTGGACACGCAGGCGTTGACGACGACCCGGTAGAGCCACGCGTTGCGGCCGGCGTCGGCCGGGATCGCGTCGCGGAAGCGCCACACCCGCAGGAACGCCTCCTGCACCGCGTCCTCGGCGTCAGCGGCGTTGCGCAGCACGAGTCGCGCCGTGCGGTAGGCCCGCGCGTAGTCGCGCGCCAGCCACTGCTCGAGGTCGTCCACGCCAGTACGACGCACGCCGACCGGATTCGGTTCGCGGGTCGTCAGACCGGGAGCAGGCGCTGCACGAACTCCTCGAGCTGTACGGCGTTGCGGACCTCGACCATCTCGATCGCATCGGCGTACTGCGTCGTCGCGCTGTCCCCCGAGCCCCAGTAGGCCGACGGTTCGGGGTTGAGCCAGTAGGCGTGCCGCGACTTCTGCACGAGTGATCGCAAGGTCGCGAGCCCGGTGGCCCGGTAGTTGTTGCGCGCGTCGCCCAGGATCAGCAGCGACGTGCGCGGTCCGACGGCGTCGGGGTAGTTCTCGGCGAAGGTCTCGATCGAGTGGCCGTAGTCGCTGTGCCCGTCGAACCACACCAGGTTGGCCTCCGCCGACATCCGCGCGAGCGCATCAGCCACGTCGCCGCCGGGGGTGAAGAACCGGGTCACCTCGTCGCAGGTGTCGATGAACGCGAACGCCCGCACCTTGGTGAACTGCTCGCGCAGCGCGTAGGCGAGCATCAGCGTGAAGTGGGCGAAGCCTGCGACGGAGCCGCTGACGTCGCACAGCACCACCAGCTCGGGCTTGTGCGGCTTGTGCGGTCGGTGATGCGTCACGATCGGCACGCCCCCGGTGCCGAGCGAGGCCCGGACAGTACGACGGAAGTCCAGCCGCCCGCTGCGGCCCAACCGACGCCGTGCCGTCAGCCGGGTGGCCAGCCGCCGCGCCAGGGGGAAGACCTGGCGGCGCAGCTCGGCCATGTCGTCGCGACTGGCTCGCAGGAAGTCGACCTGCTCGGCGAGCGGCTGCACGGCGTTCTTGCTGACCTGCTCGACGCCGCGGTCTTCAGCGAGCCGCCGGCGTACCTCCTGCTCGACCATCTCCTGGAACTGGCGGATCCGCTCCCCGATGGTCTGCCGGGCGACCCGCTCGGCCAGGCCACCGCGATCGGCACCCGCGAGCAGCGCCTCGAGAAGCGAGGCCATCAACGTCTCGGGCGAGAGCTGGCGCAGCACCCGGTAGGAGAACCACGACTGCCGGCCGGGTTGGCTGTCGGCCCGCCCCAGATCACTGACGACCTTGCGGGCGAAGCGGCGCAGCTTGTCCTCGTCGCCGTCGAGCAGCAGCTGGCGCAGGATCTCGCGCAGCACCGACGCGTCCGGCGGCGGCCCGTCGCCCTCGCCCGCCTCGCCGCCCTCGTGTTCTTCGCCGTACGACGCAGCAAGGCTCTCTCCGGTCGCCGCCGGCCACCACAGGTCGAAGAGCGTGTCGAAGGTCGTGCGATGGGCCGGCCGCTTGAGCACGCAGGCGGCAAAGGCATGCCGAAGCTCCTCGCGCTCCATCAGGTCGATGGCGCCCATGGCGCGGGTCGCGTCGAGCACCTCGGCGAGCGAGACCGTGATCCCCGCGGCGCGCAAGGCGTCGAGGAAGGCGATCTCCCGCTCCAGCAGCCCCGTCACGTCAGTTGAGCTTCAGCTGGGTGATGGCCCGCTCGTGGTCACTGGCGTGCTTGAGGACGACGCCGAGGGTGTCCTTCATGTCGGCCTCGTCGAGGGTGTCCAGCCCGAGCGCGACGAGCGTGCGGGCCCAGTCGATCGACTCGGAGATCGACGGCGACTTCTTCAGCTCGAGCGAGCGCAGCGCGCGGACGGTGCGCACCAACTGCTCGGCCAGCTGCTCCGCGACCTCGGGCACCCGGGAGAGGACGATCGCCTTCTCCCGCTCGGCGTCGGGGTAGTCGAGGTGCAGGTAGAGGCAGCGTCGCTTGAGCGCCTCGCTGAGTTCGCGGGTGGCGTTGGAGGTCAGGAACACCAGCGGGCGCCGGGTGGCGACGATGGTGCCGAGCTCGGGGATCGTCACCTGGAAGTCGCTGAGCACCTCGAGCAGCAGGCCCTCGACCTCGACGTCGGCCTTGTCGGTCTCGTCGATGAGCAGGACCGTCGGGTTGGGGTTGCGGATCGCGGTCAGCAACGGCCGCGCCATGAGGAACTCCTCGGCGAAGACGTCGTCGTGGATCTCGTCCCAGCTGTCGTCGTCCTTGCTGGCCTGGATCCGCAGCAGCTGCTTCTTGTAGTTCCACTCATAGAGCGCGCGGGCCTCGTCGAGCCCCTCGTAGCACTGCAGGCGGATCAGCTCGGACGACGTTGCGGCCGCCACCGACTTGGCCAGCTCGGTCTTGCCGACGCCGGCGGGTCCCTCGATGAGCAGCGGCTTGCCGAGCCGGTCGGCCAGGAAGACGGTCGTGGCGATCGCGTCGTCGGTGAGGTAGCCGGCGGCGCGCAGCCGCTCCTTGACGTCGGCGACCGAGGCGAACTGGGGCTGCAGCACGAGCGCTCCTTGAGAGAGATACCGAACGTCATTCTGTCCTACGCCGCCCCTGGCCAGTGTCGGCGGTGGGGTCTAGCGTCCGGCCCACGACACCGACCGGGGGGACCCACATGACCGCGAAGACCAGCTACCTGCCGGGCCAGCCCACCTGGGTCGACCTCAGCACACCCGACATGGACCGCACCGTCGCCTTCTACACCTCCCTGTTGGGCTGGACGTACGGCGGAGGAAGCGAGGAGTTCGGCGGTTATGGCTCGTTCTTCCTCGACGGCAAGCAGGTCGCCGGGGTGATGCCGCTGATGGCGCCGGAGATGCCAGCGGTCTGGTCGACGTACATCTCGACCGACGACGCTGACAAGAGCGCGGCTCTCGTCGCCGAGAACGGCGGCCAGGTCATCGCGGCGCCGATGGACGTGGGCGATCTCGGCCGGCTGGCCGTCTTCGCCGACCCGGTCGGGGCCGTGATCGGCGTGTGGCAGCCCAAGCAGATGACGGGCGCCGACGTGATCGATGAAGATGGCGCCTTCACCTGGACCGAGCTGTCGACCCGCGACCAGGAGGCGTCGTACGCGTTCTACCGGTCCGTCTTCGGCTGGGAGCCCGAGGTCACCCCGGACTACACCGAGTTCCAGCTCGGCAGCCGCAGCGTCGCCGGGTGCATGGACCTGCCCGCCGACCTGCCGAGCAGCGTCCCGTCGTTCTGGATGCCCTACTTCGCTGTCGCCGATCCGGCCGCCAAGGCCCAGGAGGCCGGAGGGCTCGGCGGCACGGTGATCGTCCCCTACCTGGAGTTCCCCGGCGGGCGGTGCGCGATCGTGCACGACCCGCACGGCTCGGCCTTTGGCCTGCTGCACCTGACCTGAACGGCCCGCGACGGGCACGCGGCCGCCGGACTGCATACGGTGGCGGCGTGCCCACGTCCTTGGCCTCGCTGGTGCGACTGCCCCACAGCGAGGCCGCGCCGCAACGCGCCGTGGGTCAGCGCATGCTGCTCGCCGCTGCCGTCCTGCTCGCAACGGTGGCCGTCGTCTACCTCGACCGGGGTGGCTACCGCGATTCGACCGACGACAGCGTGTCACTGCTCGACGCGCTCTACTACGCAACGGTCACGCTCTCGACCACGGGCTACGGCGACATCATCCCGGCGAGCGACAGCGCGCGGCTGACCAACGTCCTGATCATCACCCCGCTCAGGGTGCTGTTCCTCATCATCTTGGTCGGTACCACCCTCGAGGTGCTGACCGAACGGACCCGCGAGCAGTGGCGACTGGCCAGTTGGAGGCGCAAGGTGAACGGGCACACCGTCGTGATCGGCTATGGCACGAAGGGGCGCAGCGCCATCCGCGCCCTCGTCGCCGACGGCACCTCGCGTGACCAGATCGTGGTCATCGACCCTGACCCGGGCCAGGTCGCCGAGGCCAACGCGGCCGGACTCGCCGCGATCCATGGTGACGCCACCCGGCGCGAAGTCCTCGAGCTGGCCGAGACCCACCAGGCCGCCCGCGTCCTCGTGGCCACCCAGCGCGACGACAGCGCCGTGCTCGTCACCTTGACGGTCCGCCAGCTCAACGCTACGGCGCCCGTCATCGTGGCCGTCCGCGAGTCCGAGAACGCACCACTGCTGACGCAGAGCGGAGCGACGAGCGTCGTGGTGTCGTCGGAGGCGGCCGGGCGGCTGCTCGGCCTGTCAGCCGTCAGCCCGGCGGCCAGCACGATCTTCGAGGACCTGCTCGTCCCCCATCAGAACCTCGAGCTGATCGAGCGCGATCTGGCTCCCGACGAGGTGGGCCGTCCCGCTCGCGCGATCGACGACCTCGTGGTGGCCGTGCTCCGTGCGGGCACGCTGCACCGCTTCGGCACGCCCGGCGCCGTCCAGCTGCTCGCCGGAGACCGCGTCGTCGTCGTACGCCACGCCCTGCCTGGCCAGCGATGAGGGTCGCCTTCCTGGGGCTGGGTCGGATGGGCGTGCTGATGGCGAGCCACGTGCTCGACGCCGGCCATGACCTCACCGTCTGGAACCGCACCCCCGGCAAGGCCACCGAGCTGCTGACCGCGGGCGCCCGCGAGGAGCGGACCGTCGGCGCAGCCGTGGCTGACGCCGAGGCGGTGGTGCTCATGCTCTTCGGCCCCGACAGCGTCCGCGCGGTCCTGCCGGAGGTCCTGGCTGCCGCGCCGGCCGGGGTGCTCGTGGTTGACGGCACCACCATCGGTCCGGCCGCAGCCCGCGAGTTCGGCCGGCTCTGCACCGCCGCCGGAGCCCGCTACGCCGACGCACCGGTCGCCGGCTCGGTCGGCCCCGCGCGCGAGGGGACCCTCGGCGTGCTCGCCGGCTGCCGCGAGGGTGACTGGCCCGACGTCGAGCCGCTGCTGCACCTGTGGGGAGACCCGGCCCGGGTGCGCCGCGTCGGTGACGTCGGCGCGGGCAGCGCCCTCAAGCTGGTCGTCAACCAGGGCATCGGGGTGCTCGCGGCGGGCCTCGGCGAGGCGCTGCGACTCGGCGTCGAGCTCGGCCTGGACCGCGAGCTGGTCCTGGACGTGCTGGGCCTGGGCGCCTACGGCTGGACGCTCGGCCAGAAGCGCTCCATGGTCGAGGGCGGCGACTTCACCCAGACGCAGTTCTCCCTGGACCTGCTGGGCAAGGACCTAGACCTGGCCATCGGCGCCGCGCGCGACGCGCGCCTGGCTGTCACGTCCGCCGCCCTCGACGCCGTACGCAGTGCGCTCGCTGCGGGGCACAGCGGCGAGGACTACGCCGCCGTGATCGGCCACCTCGCCGACGAGGGCGAAGCGGACGCCTGCTGATGGCTGCCTTCACCGCGCGCGACCGGACGATCTACGCGGTCATCAACACCTGCACGGCGCCGGTGTGGCTCGCGATGATCCTCGCGCCGCGGTCAGCGCTGACCAGGCAGGTCGTCCGGCTCGCCACGCCGCTCTACGCCGCTCTCGGCGCGTCCTACATCGCGCTGCTGGCCAGCGGCTGGGGCGGCGAGCGGGTCGACTTCCGCGACCCGGAGACGGTGCGCCGCGGACTGGCTCAGCCGCGTGGCTTCCTGGCCGGGTGGGCTCACTACATCGCCTTCGACCTGTTCGTCGGTCGCTGGATCTGGGAGCAGGGGCTCGCGTCGTCGCGCTCCACCCGCGTGGCGCTGCTCCTGACCTGGCTGGCCGGTCCCGCTGGGCTGAGCGTTTGGCTCGCCCAGGGTGTCGCGCGCCGCCGCTGAGGGCAGGAGGGCGGCATGGCCGACCTCGACATCGTCACCCAGATCCTGTCCGAGCACGACGCGTTCCGGCGCGACTTCGCCGCGCTGGAGGCCCTGACCGACCCGACCGAGCTGGGGCGGGCCTGGCGCGATCTCGCGGACCGGTTGGAGGTGCATGCCAGCGGCGAGGAGACCG
>JANPHZ010000216.1:0-12120 GCA_031424715.1 Frankiaceae bacterium | reverse complement strand
GCCAGCGCGGTCTTGAGCCGCTCGTCGTCGAAGTGCTCGTCGAGCAGCGCGTCCCCACTGGTCAGGAACTGCCGGGACAGCTCGAGCCCGTCGAGGCCGGTGGACTTGCCGACCCCCCAGAGCGTGCGACCCAGGTGCATCGGGGTGGGCGCGCCCTGAAAGGCCTCGAAGACCCGCAGGTTGCGGGCGGACCAGTCAGTGACGAAGTCGCGGTAGGCCTGCGCGTCCCGCGCTCCGCAGACGCTCTCGATGGACGCGCAGGTGCGGTCGAGATCGACGTGGAAGTGGATGCCCTCGTCGCCGAACGGCGCGAACCCCCACGGGTCGAGGTCTTGGTACTCCAGGCCGCACAGGTCAAGGCGCAGGTCCTCCACGATGCCGGTGTGGCGGACCATGATGTGCGCGCTCGACCCGCGGTCCATCCGGTAGCCGGGGAAGCGCTCCACGGTGCTGACGGCGCCCCCGACGACGGTGTCGCGCTCGACCACTTCGACATCGAGTCCGGCGCGCGCCAGGTAGCAGGCGGCGACCAGTCCGTTGTGGCCGGCTCCGATGACGACGACGTCAGGCACGCTGCTGCAGCTCCTTGGCGAGTACGGCGAAAGCCCTGCTGTCGCCGGGGAAGTAGACGTCGCCGGCCAGCTCCACCCAGCCCGCGGCTCGGTAGAAGCCGCGGGCGCGAGTGGGGGCGTCCGGCGTGGTGAGGACCGAGGTGCGGGCGGCGGTCTGGGCGAGCAGGGCGTCGAGCACCTGGCGACCCAGCCCCTGCCCCTGCTGGACCGGTCGCACGTGCAGCTCGCAGACCTCAAAGGCCCCGTCCAGCCACCTCTGTGCGACCGCGGCTGTGAGCACCTCGCGCACCTGGTCGTGCCACCACTGACCTTCCTCGCCCAAATAGCCGTAGCCGATGGCGACGAGTCGCGTGCCCTCCACCGCGGCGGCGGCCCGCAGGCCCTTGCGGTCCAAGTGGGAGGCCAGGATCGAGCGCCGGTTGCGGGCAGTGGCGGGGGTGACCTGCATCGCCTCGGCATAGACCTCGAGCACCTCGTCGCGCCGCTGCGACAGCGTCGACCGGTCCCAGACGACCACCTCGGTCATGCCGCGGGGTCCACGCCGTCGAGGGTGCCTGCGCTGCCGACAATGGCGAACCTCGCGAAGAGCTCTTCGGCGTACCACCCCTCGGACGCCGTACGCCGGATGACCTCCTGGTGCGCCGCGCCGCGATGGGCGAAGGCCCGCAGCGCCTCGGGTGAGTCCCACAGGCTGAACGTCCCCTGCAGGCCTACCGGTGCCTCACCGATTCCGACCGCTGCGCGCAGGCCAGGGGAGCGGTGCAGGTCAGCGGAAACGGGTGGCACCGCCTGCCAGAAGCGCGCGGCCGTGCGGGCCGTCAGCCGCGCCCGGGTGATCGCCGCGACCGGGCCTGCGGTGCGGATCGGGTCGGGGGAGCCGAAGGGCTCGCGGCCGCTCCACCGACCTTTGCTCGTCAGGGGCTGCAGGTCGACGCGCCACGACTCTGTCGCGACCTCCTGCCAGCGGGCGAGGACGCCGGTGCCCAGGGCAGTGGCCGCGGCCGCGGTGGAGGACCAGCAGACCAGCGCCGCCCACCTCGTCGGATCGCTGTCCCGGATCGTGAAGGTGCGCCCGTCGCCGGTGCCCAGCAGCTTGGCGAAGCGGGCCCCGGGGGTCCGGCGCAGCCGGCCGCGGTCCAGGCCCATGTGCGCGAGGGCCCAGGGCAGGCGGGACGGGGGAAGGCGCCACAGGTGGAGCGTCACGAGCGGCGGCACGGGCTCGCTCACCCGGCCGCCACGACGGGTCCGGTGACGGTGGGGGGCACGGGTCCAGGGTGTCACGGGGAATGGGTGGCCCGCCTGTCCGGGTTGCCTGAACGTGGACCTCGACCTGGACCTGAAGCAGACCGCCGAGGCCGCCGGGCGCGACCTGGCCGGCGCGCCTGCGCAAGAGGTGCTGCGCTGGGCCATCGGCACCTTCGGGGACCGGTTCGCCATCGCCTCGTCGATGGGCGACGGGTTGCTGGCCCACCTGGCTGCCTCCGTCGCGCCGGGCGTCGACATCCTGTTCCTGGACACCGGCTACCACTTCGCCGAGACGATCGGCACCCGCGACGCCGTCGCGGCGTCGTACGACGTCAACGTGCGCACCGTGCTGCCGCTGCTGACGGTGGCCCAGCAGGACGCCGAGCACGGGCCAGAGCTCTGGCAGCGCGACCCGACCGCCTGCTGCGCCGCCCGCAAGGTCGAGCCGCTGGCGCGCGCACTCGCGCCCTACGCGGCGTGGGCCTCCGGCATCCGCCGTGACGAGGCCGCCACTCGGGCCGAGGCCCGGGAGGTCGAGTGGGATGCCAAGCGCGCCAAGGTGAAGGTCAACCCGATCGTGGCCTGGACCCAGGATGACGTGGACGCCTACGTCACCACCCACGGCGTCCTGGTGAACCCGCTGGCCTACGACGGCTACCCGTCGATCGGCTGCGCCCCCTGCACGCACCGCGTCGCTCCGGGGGAGGACCCCCGGAGCGGGCGGTGGTCAGGTCAGGACAAGACCGAGTGCGGCCTGCACGTCTAGCCGCTCACTTCTGAGCCGGCCGCGCTGGCTGTGCCGGTGCGAAGCTGGGCAGCGGCACCTTCGGTGCGGCTACGGCCTGCAGGCAGGCCGCTTGCGGGTCGACCGGCGCGCCTTCGAGCTGGTAGGCGTGCGGATAGCTGAACGGCACGGCCACGCCGTCCGCGGCCACCGGCGGCGCGAGGACGCGGCGGCAGCCATCGGCCCACCACTGCTGCAGCGAGGAGCGCAGCGGGCGGCCGTCCTGGTCGTAGAGCAGCACCCCCGTCAGCGGTTTTCCCTCTGCCGTGTAAGGGAAGATGTTGGTCACCGGTCCGTGGACCGAGGTAAGCGGGAACGCTTCCGGTGACCTCAGAGCGGGCTCGACGATGGCGGTGAAGCGGTACGACGACAACCGGCCCGGGGCGTCCAGCAAGGCAGCCCACGTCGCCGTAAGAAGGACGGCGTTGCCCAGCAGCACCAGGGCGGCGATCAGGCGGGGCAGCCTCCGCTGACCCAGGGCCACCGAAGCGGTGACGCCCACGAGCACGGCAAGCACCCCGACCAGGTGGCTGCCCCAGGGTGCCGGCACCGGGAAGTCGCGGGTGCCGTCGATCCCCTGCAGGCTCGGCACCAGCACCACGAGATAGCCACGCAGCACCCACCAGGCGGGCCGCAGCGACGGAACGAACGTGCGCAGCTCACGCGCCCAGCGCTGCTGGCCGATCTGGGCGATCCGGGTCCGCGCGCCGGCGGCCCAGGCCCGAGTCGGACGGGCCGAGACCGCCGCGCGGGGTGGCAGGCCAGCGGCGGCGCGCAGCTCGGCGGCGTAGTCGGCACTGGAACCCAGCCGGGCCGCGAGCGGACGGTCGTCCTGCTCCTCTTCGACGGCCACCAGGTGCATGGCCAGGTCGTCCAGCAGCTCGGCGCGCTCCTCCGGCGGCAGGTCGGCCAGTTCGGCCTCGACGTCGGCGAGGTAGCGCTGCGCCGCGCTGGTCGTGGTGGGGGCGGTCACGCTGCCACCACCCGGTCCAGGTGGAGCACCCGGTCGACGGTGTCGGCGAACTGCTGCCAGGTCTTCGTCCCGTCGGCGAGCACCGAGCGGCCCCTTTCGTTGATGGCGTAGTACTTGCGGTGCGGTCCCTCGTCACTGGGCACGACATAGCTGGTGAGCGATCCGGCCTGGTAGAGCCGGCGCAGCGTCCCGTAGACGGAGGCGTCGCCGACGTCCTCCAGCCCGGCAGCACGAAGTCGTCGTACGACGTCGTAGCCGTAGCCGTCCTCATCGCGCACGACGGCGAGCACGGCGACGTCGAGCAGCCCCTTCACGAGCTGGCTGGCATCCATACGACCTCCTGTGGTGTGGATCGCAAGGTACTACACGAAACGCAGTAGTCCAGCAGGCGGAGCAGTGCGTGTCGCAGTGTCAGCCCGGCGCCCGCCAGGTGTCCCGCTCTGCGGCGTACAGGACATGGCGCCGCAGGTGATGGCCGGGCTGGAGCCCCGGGTGCTCGAACTCTCCCTGCCGCTGCAGGCCGATCCGCTGCATGACCCGCTCGGACCGGGTGTTCACCAGGGCGGTCACGCTGATGACCCGCTCGACGCGCTGCAAGCCGAAGGCGACCGCCGCGGCACCCGCCTCGGTGGCGTAACCCTTGCCCCACGCGGTACGCCGGAAGCGCCAACCCACCTCCAGCGCGGGAGTGAAGTCGGCGTCGAACACCTGCCAGGCCAGGCCGGTGAAGCCCACGAACCCGCTCACATCCTCGACGACCCACAGGCCGTAGCCGTGCTCGGCGAAGCCGGCCTCGATCCGCTCTACGAAGGCGTCGCTCTCCTGCCGGGTGAGGGTGGCCGGGAAGTACTCCATCACCTCGGGATCAGCGTTGAGCGCGGCGAACGGCTCCCGGTCCTGCTCGCGCCACCGGCGCAGCAGTAGTCGGGCCGTCCTCAGCTCGTCCACGCCTACGTCCACGTCCCCAGCCCCTCCGTCCCTGCGCCGATCATGGACGTGGTGCCCACTCTGCGGCCAGTGGGCCACAACTCCATGATCGGCGGGACGTGGGGTGGGGAGTCAGGACGGCTCGGTGCCGCTGATCCCCTTGTAGCGCAGGGTGAAGACGCGAGTGCAGTCCTCGCACCGCCAGTCGCCGTGCCCCTTGTCGGGGTCGTCACCCCAGGGGCGCAGCCGCTCTTCCCCGCAGTAGGGGCAGAACATCGGCGCGGCCCGCTCACTCATCGCAGCAGCGCCTCGTCGGCGCGGCGGGCCCAGGACGCGAACCGCTCGCCGGGCTCCCGGTGTGCGAGGTAGGTCCGCAGCACCCGCTCGATGTAGTCGACCGCGCCGTCGGCAGTCACCTTGAGGCCTCGCGACTTGCGGCCGAAGCCCGAGTCGGTGCCCAGGGATCCCCCGAGGTGCACCTGGAAGCCCTCGACGCCATCGACGATCGACCCCTTCAGCCCGATATCGCCGGTCTGGAACCGGGCACACGAGTTGGGGCAGCCGTTGACGTTGAGGGTGAGCGGCTCGTCGAAGTCGGGCAGCCGCTTCTCGAGCTCGGTGTAGAGGTCGACCGAGCGCGCCTTGGTCTCGACGATCGCCAGCTTGCAGAACTCGAGGCCGGTGCAGGCGAGCGTCCCGCGGCGGAACCGGGACGGCCGGGCCCGTAGGTCGTCGGCCTCCAGCAGGTCGACGACCTGCTCGGCCCGCTCAGCCGCAATTCCCAGCAGCACCAGGCCTTGCTGGGCTGTCGTCGCCACCCGCCCGTCGCCGTACGACGCCGCAAGGGCGGCCACGCTCTGCAGCTGCCGACCACTGGTACGGCCGGCCCGTGCGACGACGCCGATCGCGACGTTGCCGTCGTGCTGCGGAGTGACGCCGACGTGGTCGCGGTCGTCGGTCGGGGCGGCCTCCGGGCCGTCGGGGAGGGCGCGGCCGAGGTAGTCGCCCGACTCGAGGACCTCGCGGAACCGCTCCGGTCCCCAGTCGGCCACGAGGAACTTCAACCGCGCGTGCATCCGCGAGCGCCGATAGCCGTAGTCGCGGAAGATCCCGCACACGGCCGACCAGACGTCCGCCACCTGCTCCTGTGGGACGAACACGCCGAGCCGCACGCCCAGCTTGGGGTTGGTCGACAGGCCGCCACCGACCCACAGGTCGTAGCCCGGGCCGAGTGCGGGGTGGACGACGCCGACGAAGGCGACGTCGTTGATCTCGTGGTTGGTGCAGTGGTGGGCGCAGCCGCTGATCGACGACTTGAACTTGCGCGGCAGGTTGGCGAACTCCGGGTCGCCGATGTAGCGGGCAGCGACCTCGCGGATCGCCGAGGAGGCATCGATGACCTCGTCCTCGGCGACGCCGGCGAGCGGGCAGCCGATGACGACCCGGGGGCAGTCACCACAGGCCTCGGTGGTCGACAGGCCGACTGCGTCGAGCCGGGCCCAGATCTCCGGGACGTCCTCGATGCGGATCCAGTGCAGCTGGATGTTCTGCCGGTCGGTCACGTCGGCGACGTCGCGACCGAACTCGGTGGCGATCTCACCGATGACCCGCAGCTGGGTGTTGGTCAGCTGGCCGCCGTCGATGCGGATGCGCAGCATGAAGTACGGCGCCTCGAGCTCTTCCGGCTCGAGGATCGCGGTCTTGCCACCCGCAATGCCCTGCTCGCGCTGGGTGTAGAGCCCGAACCAGCGAAAGCGCCCGCGAAGGTCGCCGCCGTCGATCGAGTCGAACCCGTTCTTGCTGTAGATGTCGAGGATGCGCTGCTTGACGGTCAGCGGCGAGCTGTCCTTCTTGGCTTGTTCGTTGGCGTTCAGGGGCTCGCGATAGCCGAGCGCCCACTGGCCTTGTCCGCGCACGGCGGGCATAGGTGCTCCTGGGGTGGTGGTTCGACGGGCAGGACGGACAGGCGTCAGGCCGTGGAACAGATCGCGCTGCTCACGCGCTGCAGGTCGACATGCAGGCGCTCGGTGAGGACAGCGGACATGGGCTGCAGCCTACGTCGGCCGGCACCCGCGGTGCGCTGTGGAAGACTGGCGGCATGGTCTGCAGCTATCTCGTCGCGCGTCTGCACGTCGACCTGCAGCGCGTCGCCAGCGCGGTCTGTTCCGCTCGCTGATCTGACCGGACCGGCCTGTGCCGGTCCCGGGCCCGCCCCTTCTGCGGCCCCCTCGGCTCGCGCCCATGCGCCCGGCCGTCCCGGATCGGCACCCTCGGAGGATCCTCGCCGTGACCACTCTCGACGCGCGCGCCCCGCGCGCCAGCACGCCCCTGCGGCCGGGCGCAACGGTCTGGCTGACCGGACTGCCCAGCGCCGGCAAGACCACGCTGGCCACAGCCCTTGCCCAGCATCTCGACCGCAGCCACGTCGAGCTGCTCGACGGCGACGAGGTCAGGGAGTTCCTCAGCAAGGGCCTGGGCTTCAGCCGCGCCGACCGCGACGCCAACGTGCTGCGGATCGGCTGGGTCGCAGCGACCCTCGCCCGGCACGGTGTCCTGGTGCTCGCCAGCGTGATCTCGCCGTACGCCGACACGCGGGCCCGGGTCGGCGCGCTGCATCGCGACAAGGGGGCTGACTTCCTCGAGGTGCACGTCGCGACGCCGGTCGAGGTCTGCAGCGAGCGCGATGTGAAGGGGCTCTACGCCCAGCAGCGGGCGGGGGAGCTCCCCGGGCTGACGGGCGTCGATGCGCCCTACGAGCCGCCGACCGCACCGGCCGCCGTCGTGCGGACCCACGAGCTGTCGCTGGAGGAGTGCGTGGCTCAGTTGCACGCGCTGCTCGTCGCGCGGGGCCTGGCATGACCGGGGTGTTGGCTGGGCTCGCCCAGCTCGACCTGCTCGAGGCCGAGGGCATCCACGTGATGAGAGAGGTGGCGGCGGAGTTCGAGCGACCGGCGCTGCTCTTCAGCGGCGGCAAGGACTCCATCGTCATGGTTCACCTGGCGCAGAAGGCCTTCTGGCCTGCCCGCATCCCGTTTCCCCTGGTACACGTCGACACGGGCCACAACTTCGATGAGGTGCTGGCCTTCCGGGACCGGCGGGCCGAAGAGCTCGAGGCGCGACTCGTGGTCGCCCGGGTGCAGGACGACATCGACGCGGGCCGGGTCGTCGAGATCCCCGGCCGCCTGCGCAACCCGTTGCAGACCACCACCCTGCTGCGCGCCATCGACGAGGGCCGCTACGACGCGGTGTTCGGGGGAGCGCGGCGCGACGAGGAGAAGGCCAGGGCCAAGGAGCGCTTCTTCTCCTTTCGCGACAGCTTCGGGCAGTGGGACCCCAAGAACCAGCGGCCCGAGCTCTGGAGCCTCTACAACGGCCGGCACAACCCCGGCGAGCACATCCGCGTCTTCCCGCTGAGCAACTGGACCGAGCTCGACATCTGGCGCTACATCGCCCGCGAGGGCATCGACGTGCCGTCCCTCTACTACGCGCACGAGCGGCCGGTGTTCGAACGCGACGGGATGCTGCTCGGCGTCACGCCGCACTCGCTCCCGACGGCGCTGGAGCCGGTCACGACCAGGACGGTCCGTTACCGGACGGTCGGTGATGCCTCCTGCACCGGCGCGGTCGCGTCGTCGGCGAGCTCCGCCGACGAGGTTGTCGAGGAGGTGGCCGCGACGCGCATCACCGAGCGCGGGGCAACCCGTGCCGACGACCGGGCCAGTGAAGCCGCCATGGAGGACCGCAAGAAGGAGGGGTACTTCTGATGTCAACGCCCCTCGCGACCGGAGCCAGCACGCTGCTCCGCTTCGCCACGGCCGGATCGGTCGACGACGGCAAGTCGACGCTGATCGGCCGACTGCTCTACGACAGCAAGTCCGTCTTCACCGATCAGCTCGCCTCCGTGGAGCGCACCAGCGCCGACCGCGGGGACGACTACACCAACCTGGCCCTGCTCACCGACGGCCTCCGGGCCGAGCGCGAGCAAGGCATCACGATCGACGTCGCCTACCGCTACTTCTCCACGCCGGCAAGGTCATTCATCGTGGCCGACACCCCGGGCCACGTGCAGTACACCCGCAACATGGTCACCGGGGCCTCGACCGCTGACGTCGCCCTCGTCCTCGTCGACGCCCGCAAGGGAGTGCTCGAGCAGACCCGGCGGCACGCCTCGCTGTCGGCCCTGCTGCGGGTTCCGCACCTCGTTCTGGCCGTGAACAAGATGGATCTCGTCGACTACGACGAGGCGGTCTACCGCCGCGTGGTGGATGAGTTCGTCGGGTTCGCGTCCCGGCTGGACCTGCCCGAGGTCACGACCATCCCGCTGGCGGCCCTGCAGGGCGACAACGTCGTGCACCGCAGCGACCGGATGCCATGGCATGACGGCCCTTCGCTGCTCGAGCACCTCGAGCAGGTGCACGTCGCCCGTGAATCCGCGCAGCAGTTGCCGGTGCGCTTTCCCGTGCAGTACGTCATCCGGCCGATGAGCACCGAACGGCCCGACTACCGGGGTTACGCGGGCACCCTCGTCAGCGGCGCGCTGCGGGTGGGCGACGACGTTGTCGTCCTGCCGTCCGGTGCCCGCAGCACGGTCGCGGCCCTGGAGACCTTCGACGGCCCGCTGCCCGAAGCTGTCGCGGGCCAGGCGGTGACGGTTCGCCTGACCGACGAGCTCGACATCAGCCGCGGGGACCTGCTGGCGAGTGTCGACGACCTGCCCACGGTCACGTCGTCGTACGACGCAACGGTGTGCTGGATGGCGGAGGCGCCGCTGCGCCCTGGGCAGCGCGTGCTGGTCAAGCACACGACCCGCACCGTCAAGGCGCAAGTCGCTGCCCTGCACGACCGGCTCGATGTCACTCAGCTGGCAGCGGAACCGGCGGAGACCCTGCGCCTCAACGACATCGGCCGGGTGACGGTGCGCACGGCGCAGCCGCTCGTCCTCGATCCCTATGCGGTGGACCGGAGCACCGGCTCGTTCATCGTCATCGACGAGGCGACCGGGGCCACGGTGGCCGCCGGCATGGTCTCGCCGCCCGGCGCCTGACGGCGTCCGACGCAGGGCTCAGGACTCGGGCGGAGGCCAGACCGAGGTCCACGACCGCGGGTCGCCCGACAGCGTCGTCACCTGCGGGGGCAGCGTGTTGCCCACGATCTGCTCGAGGGTGGTGCGCTCCAGCACCTGACGCAGGGCAGCGCGGACGGCCACCCAGACGTCGCGCAGGTGCTCGGCCGGACCGTCGTAGAGCATGGCTTCCGGGCGCTCTCCGTGCACCAGCGCCAGGGGGCCGTCGACGGTGCGCACCACGTCGGCCACGGTGATGGCGTAGGGCGGCCGAGCCAGCCAGTGCCCGCCCTCCGGGCCGCGCTTGCTCTCCACGATGCCGCCTCGGCGCAGGTCGGTCAGGATCTGGTCGAGGAAGGTGCGGGGGATCGACTGGGCCTGCGCCAGGACCGCTGCCTTGATCGGGCAGCCCTCCTGCGCGGTCGCGAGCTCGCACAGCGCGCGCAACGCGTAGTCGGCTCGGGCGGAGATCTGCACTGCTGCACCCCATCACATGGGCCCTGCGGGCCATAAAGTTGACCGATCCACTCAACAACCTGCAGACTGTGGCCATGACCCGGTCCCTGCTGGCGCGCACCGGCGCCACGCGCAGCGGCTGGGCGCGGACGCCCTGGGTCGGCTGGTGCGTCGACTCGTGCCGCCCCGGAACGCGATGTCAGGAAGAGCTCCTTCCGCTCTCCTGACCTCTGTCGTTCCCGAAAGGCACACCCCACCTCGTGGCGCTTGTCCGTTCGTTCGTGCTTGTCCTGTCTGCCCTCGCCCTCACCGCCTGCGGAGGGTCTGAGAACAGCGCCGCCGACGCACCCGGGGCCTCCAGCTCTGCGGCCGCCGAGTTGCGCCTGGGCTACTTCGCCAACGTCACCCACGCCTCCGCCGTCTACGGCGTCGCCAGCGGCGACTTCCAGCGGGCGCTGGGCAGCACGGCGCTCACGACCTCCGTCTTCACCGCGGGTCCGGCCGCCATCGAGGCGATGCGCGGCGGCGCCATCGACGCGGCGTTCATCGGCCCCAACCCGGCCATCAACGGGTTCGCCCAGACCGACGGCAAGCTCCTGCGCATCGTCGCCGGCACGACCAGTGGCGGAGCGGCTCTCGTCGTACGGCCCGGGATCAGCTCGATCGAGCAGCTCGCGGGCAAGAAGATCGCGACGCCGCAGCTCGGCAACACCCAGGACGTCGCCGCGAAGGCCTTCTTCGCCAGCCGGGATCTCACGGTCTCCATCGTCAACCAGGAGAACCCGCAGACCCTCGACCTGCTCAAGGCGGGGACGATCGATGGCGGCTGGGTGCCGGAGCCGTGGGCCAGCCGACTCGTCCTCGACGGTGGCGGAAGAGTCCTCGTCGATGAGAAGACCCTGTGGCCAGACGGCCAGTTCGTCACGACGCACCTGATCGTGCGACAGGAGTTCCTCGCCCGTCACCCCGCCACCGTCGAGGCGCTGCTCAAGGGCCTGGTCGCCGTCACGGACCTGGTCGCGACCAAGAGCGCCGAGGTCCAGTCGGCCGTGAACACCCAGATCGAGAAGGACACCGGCAAGGCGCTCCAGCCGGCGGTGCTCGCGAGCGCCTTGTCCACGTTGTCGCCGACGCTCGACCCCGTGGCCAGCTCGCTGGCACAGAGCGCGAAGAACGCGCAGGAAGCCGGCCTGCTCAGGAAGGCCGAGCTCGAGGGCATCTACGACCTGCGCCTGCTCAACGCCCTGCTCCAGGCCGCAGGCAAGCCGGCCGTCTCCGACGCCGGCCTCGGCTCCCCGTCCCGCTAAGCACCTCCACCACCAGCAGCGAGGTCCCCATGACTGTTCTCGACACCGTCCTCCGACGCAGCCCTTCGTCGTACGACGAGCTCGACGCCGGCACCCCTGCCGTCTCCGTGCGCGGACTCACCAAGCGGTTCGGTTCGGGCCCGATCGTCTTGGACGACGTCAGCCTCGACGTCCGGCAGGGTGAGTTCGTCTGCCTGCTCGGAGCCAGCGGGTGCGGCAAGTCGACCCTGCTCAACCTCGTCGCGGGAATCGACACCCCGACCGCGGGAGAGGTGTCGGTCCCCGGGCACCGCCCGTCACTGATGTTCCAGGAGCCGGCGCTGTTCCCGTGGCTGACAGCGGCCCAGAACGTCGAGTTGGCCCTGCGCCTGCGGGGGGTTCGCAAGGCCGACCGCAGGGCGCAGGCCCAGCAGTTGCTGGCGCTCGTGCGGCTCGAGGGGGCCGGCAGCAAGCGGCCGCACGAGCTCTCCGGCGGGATGCGGCAGCGCGTCGCGCTGGGCCGTGCGCTCGCGCAGGACTCCAAGGTGCTGCTCATGGACGAGCCCTTCGCGGCGCTCGATGCCATCACCCGCGACGTCCTGCACGACGAGCTGACCCGCATCTCGCGCGAGGTCGGCGCCACCGTCGTCTTCGTGACGCACAACGTGCGCGAAGCGGTGCGACTCGGTGACCGCGTCGTCCTGCTGTCCTCCCGGCCGGGGCGCATCGTGCAGGAGTTCACGGTCGACATCGCGCAGCCCCGGCGGATCGAGTCGCCGGAAGTGGCTGCGCTGTCGGTCGAGATCACCGATCAC
>JANPHZ010000215.1:0-2332 GCA_031424715.1 Frankiaceae bacterium | reverse complement strand
CTACCACTTCCACGAGCCGCTCGGCGTCGTCGCGCAGATCATCCCGTGGAACTTCCCGATCCTGATGGCCACCTGGAAGCTCGCGCCGGCGCTGGCCGCCGGCAACTGCGTCGTGCTCAAGCCGGCCGAGCAGACCCCGGTCTCGATCCTGCTCGTGGTCCAGCTCATCGCCGACCTGCTGCCCGAGGGCGTGCTCAACGTCATCAACGGCTTCGGCGTGGAGGCCGGCAAGCCGCTGGCCTCCAGCGACCGGGTCGCCAAGGTCGCCTTCACCGGTGAGACGACGACCGGGCGGCTGATCATGCAGTACGCCGCCGAGAACTTGAACCCGGTGACCCTCGAGCTCGGCGGCAAGAGCCCCAACGTCTTCTTCGCCGACGTGATGGCCGAGGACGACGCCTTCCTCGACAAGGCGCTGGAGGGCTTCTCGCTGTTTGCCCTGAACCAGGGCGAGGTCTGCACGTGCCCGTCCCGGGCGCTGGTCCAGGACTCGATCTACGACGAGTTCATGGAGAAGGCGGTGGCCCGGGTCGGCAAGATCGTGCAGGGCAACCCGCTCGACCCGGCGACCATGCTCGGCGCCCAGGCGAGCAACGACCAGCTGGAGAAGATCCTCAGCTATCTCGACATCGGCAAGCAGGAGGGCGCCAAGGTGCTCACCGGCGGCAGCCGGGCGGTCGTCGAGGGGCTGGAGGACGGCTACTACGTGCAGCCGACGATCTTCGAGGGCACCAACGACATGCGCATCTTCCAGGAGGATTTCTTCGGACCGGTCATCTCGGTGACCCGGTTCTCCGACTTCGACGACGCGATGCGCATCGCCAACGACACCCTCTACGGCCTCGGTGCCGGCGTGTGGAGCCGCGATGGCAGTACGGCCTACCGCGCGGGGCGGGCCATCCAGGCCGGACGCGTCTGGACCAACTGCTACCACCTCTACCCGGCCGGAGCGGCCTTCGGTGGCTACAAGGCCTCGGGGATCGGCCGCGAGAACCACAAGATGATGCTCGACCACTACCAGCAGACCAAGAACCTGCTGGTGAGCTACAACCCCAACAAGCTCGGCTTCTTCTAGGGACCGGGCGGCGGCGGCGCCCACCCCCCCCGGGCGTCGCCGCCGTACCGCAGGAGGCTCATGTCGATCGAACGCGTCACCGCCACGCCCGCCGCCGCCGAGCTGATCGCGCGGCTGCAGGTCCAGCACGGCCCGTTGCTGTTCCACCAGTCAGGTGGCTGCTGCGACGGCAGCTCGCCCATGTGCTTCCCGCGCGGGGAGTTCCGGATCGGCAGCAGGGACGTCTACCTGGGCGAGGTGGCCGGACAGCCGTTCTACATGAGCGGTCCGCAGTTCGAGTACTGGCGGCACACCCACCTCACCGTGGATGTCGTGCCTGGCCGCGGGAGCGGCTTCTCGGTCGAGGCCCCAGAGGGCGTGCGCTTCCTGATCCGCTCCCGGCTGTTCGCCGATGACGAGGACGAGGCGGCTCGTGCCGAGCCGGTGCTGCTCGGCCAGCAGCACTGACCCGCCGCGCCGCAGAGAACGCGATGTCGCAATCCCGCGAGACACCTGCCCGGAGTACGGCGAGGATGCGGGGGTGCACCATGACATCGAGCGGTGCCTGCGTGCCGTGCGGAGCAGGGATGCCCGCTTCGACGGGTGGTTCTTCACCGCGGTCGTGACCACCGGCATCTACTGCCGGCCGAGCTGCCCCGCGACCCCGCCCAAGGCGCGCAACGTGCGCTTCCACCCGAGCGCGGCGAGCGCGCAGGCTGCCGGCTTCCGGGCCTGCAAGCGGTGTCGTCCCGATGCGTCACCCGGCTCGCCGGAGTGGGACGGCCGGTCCGACCTCGTGGCCCGCGCGGTCCGCCTCATCGCCGACGGAGTGGTGGACCGCGAAGGTGTGCCGGGGCTTTCTCACCGGCTCGGGTACAGCCGGCGACAGCTCGAGCGGGCGCTGCGGGCGGAGCTGGGAGCCGGGCCCCTCGGGCTGGCTCGGGCACAGCGAGCCCATACGGCACGCCTGCTGATCGAGACGTCCGATCTGCCCCTCGTCGAGGTCGCCCTGGCCGCGGGCTTTGGCAGCGTGCGGCAGTTCAACGACACGGTTCGCGACGTGTTTGCCACGACGCCGAGCGAGCTGCGCGTCCGTTCCCGGCGCGACCTTGCGACCACGCCCGGGACCGTGACGCTGCGGCTGCCCTTTCGCGTGCCGCTCTGGCCGGACAACCTGTTCGGCCACCTTCTGGCCACGGCGATCCCGGGGGTCGAGGAGTGGCGTGACGGTGCCTACCGACGCACCCTGCGGCTCCCGCACGGCACCGGTGTTGTGGC
>JANPHZ010000214.1:0-2377 GCA_031424715.1 Frankiaceae bacterium | reverse complement strand
TCCTTGCGCAGCGCGGCGTCGTACTCGCTCAGCCGCTCGCTGTCGCTGCGGGCCAGCTCGACGACGTAGGTGTTGGGCACGAGCACGCGCCCCTGCCCGACGATGGCCTTGCGGTCGGCGGCCTCGCGCTGCAGGGCGGCGGCGACCTCGACCGGCTGGACCACGCCGCCGAAGGCGCGCGCGAAGACGCCCTCGACCAGGCCTTCGAGCCGACGCTCGAAGCGCTGCAGCACTCCCACGCCGGTTCCCCTTCCCAGGAAGCCCTGATCGTATCCGGGTCGGGTGCTAGCGTTCTGGGCGCCGTAAGAGAAGGCACTCGGGCGAGTGGCGGAATGGCAGACGCGCACGGTTCAGGTCCGTGTGTCCGAAAGGACGTGGGGGTTCAACTCCCCCCTCGCCCACTCAACTCCGTCAGGTCCCGCCCCCAGTGGGGGCTCTCCGTCGTACGCCGCGGCGGGGTGGGACCGCAACTGGCGCCGACCCGGGGTGCTTGCCGGATCAACGCGCATCGGCGCAGGCTCAGAGCCGCCCAATGTCGCGCGCGTTGATCCGTGAAGCGCTCAGGCCCACCGCCGTGGAGCGTCAGAGAGCCCCTCAACTATGCACGATCCGATATGCTGCAGGCATGGAGAGCACCAGAGCCGCGAGCCTCCTGCGCGAAGCACGTACTGCGGCCGGGCTGACGCAGTCGGAGCTGGCGCGCCGGGCCGGGGTCACGCAGAGCGTCGTCAGCGTCTATGAGGCTGCCCGACGGCAGCCCTCCGTGCCCACTCTCAGCGCGCTCATCGGGGCGACCGGCTATGAGCTCGACCTGTCGATCGTCAAGCCGCGCCGAGGGGTTCGGCGACTCACCGGTCCGGTCGGGCGTCGCCTCCGCCGGCGGCGGGCAGACGTCGCCGACATCGCGGACCGCCACGGCGTCCGGGTGATCGGAGTCTTCGGCAGCGTCGCCCGAGGGGAGGACAGGTCCGACAGCGATGTCGACCTGCTTGTCGAGCTGCCGGCGGGGATGAGTCTCTTCGCCCTCGCACGTGTGCAGAACGAGCTGGAGGAGCTGCTCCAGACGGATGTCGACCTGGTTCCGGAGGCCGGCCTGAAGGTGGGGGCTCGTGCCCTGGTCCACGCAGATCTGATCCCGCTGTGAAGCGGTACGACGACCAGCGACTCGACGACATCGAGACCGCTGTCACCGCCATCCGCTCCCACCTCACTCGTGGGGAGCTCTCCGACGGACTGGTCTTCGACGCCGTACGCATCCGGCTCCTCGAGATCGGCGAGGCCGTCAAGGCTCTGTCCCCGTCGCTGCTCGCCACCGAGCCGGCGATCCCCTGGAAGAACATCGCGGCGATGCGAGACCAGCTCGCGCACCGCCACTTCGACACCGAGCACGCGATCGTCAGCGCGACCGTCGCCGACGATCTCGAGCCGTTGCTCGACGCCGTCCATCGGCTGCAGGCCCGCAGCTCCCACCGTGAGTAGGAGGTGTGACGTCACGGCCACGTCGATTGCCGAGGGCGCGCCAGATCCTCGGCCCCGACGATCGTGACCGCTATCGTCCGCGCGGTGGCGGATAGCGGGGCCAGTCTGGTACTTCTCGTCGGGACTGATCACCTCAGCGACTGGGATGGTGAGAACGGCCGGCCGGACATCCTGTCGCCCGAGCGACAGTCTGAGGTGGCGGACCTCGTCGATCGACTGCTCAGCTTCTCGCCCACCAAGGTCGCGCTGGAGGTCCTCGCCTCGCGACAGTCGGATCTGGCCCGTCGGTATGGCGGTATCGAGAGGGCTGGTCAGAGCCGCAGCGAGGTCACGCAGATCGGGTTTCGCCTGGCCCAAGCCGCCAAAGCGTCGGTTCACGCTGTCGACGCCGACTGGACCTTGGACCATGCACCCGTGGAGCAGTACTTCGACGAGCACCCGGGTGAGCGGTTCACCGAGGATCTGAGCCCGCCGGCTCACCTCGTGGCGCTGGAGATGGATCGCGCCCGAAAGCAGATGACCCTTTCGGCGTACCTTCGCTTTCTGAACGAGACGCCGGCGGTCGAGCTGAACGATCGGGAGTACCTCGACAGGTGGCTGCCTGTCGCGGCGGGTAGCACCTGGGCCGGCGTTGACCTGGTCGCCAGTTGGTATCGCAGGAACTTGCGGATTTTCGCCAACCTGCAGCAGATTGCTGAGCCGGGTGATCGCATCGTGATGATCTTCGGCTCGGGCCACGTCCCGTCGCTGCGCCACCTCCTGGACGTCTCGGGCCGGTTTGAGTACGTGAGCCCGCTGACGTACCTCTGACGGCCCCGTCTCCCGTGCTTGCCGGATCAACGCGCATCGGCGCACGCTCAGCGCCGCCCTGTTTCGCGCGCGTTGATCCGTGCAGCGC
>JANPHZ010000213.1:0-4201 GCA_031424715.1 Frankiaceae bacterium | reverse complement strand
ACGCCGCAGTCGACCTCGACCCCCAGGCCAGTGAGCACCGCCACGGTGGCGTCGGTGGATCCGTCGTCGCGCACCACTAGTCGACATGCTGGGTGGGCCTGCGCACTGATGCTGGCGACCTGCTCCGCGACGAAGCGCTCTCCGTTGTACGTCGACATCAATACCTCGACGAGAACCTCGCTCACGCACCCACCCCGGCGCAAGGCCGCTCCAGCCGCCGCGACGTCGTTGTGTTGCAGGTGCGCGTCACGAGGACACGCTAGGTTCAGACCACCGTCAGGTGCAAAGTCCGCTTTCCGATCTCATCGGCCTCGCGGTGCGGGTGCTGCGGGGAGACGCTTCTGGCTCGGGCGCTCCTCACCCCGCCATCGGTGACAGGGCGCGCCCTAAAGTGACCGTTTCCGGAACGAAGGGCGGATGGACGCACGTGGCCAAGAGTGCACTGATCACCGGCATCACGGGTCAGGACGGCTCTTATCTGGCTGAGTTGCTGCTGAGCAAGGGCTACGAGGTTCACGGCATCGTTCGGCGATCCTCGAGCCTGAACACCGAGCGGCTTGACGCGATCTATCAGGATCCACACGTCGACCGCCGACGACTGTTCCTGCACTACGGCGACCTGGCCGACTCGACCGCCTTGGTCAATCTGCTGCGTGATGTCTGCCCGGATGAGGTGTACAACCTCGGAGCGCAGAGCCACGTCAAGGTCAGCTTCGAGGTGCCGGAGTACACCGGAGACGTCTCCGGCCTGGGCGCCATGCGCATGCTGGAAGCCATCCGCGCGTCCAAGCTTGCGACCCGGTTCTACCAGGCCAGCACGTCGGAGCTGTACGGGTCGACGCCCCCTCCCCAGAGTGAGAGCACGCCCTTCCACCCTCGATCGCCGTACGGCGTGGCCAAGATCTACGCGTTCTGGGCGACGGTGAACTACCGCGAGGCGTACAACGTCTACGCCTGTAACGGAATCTTGTTCAACCATGAGAGCCCTCGTCGCGGGGAGACCTTCGTTACTCGGAAGATCACTCGTGCGGTTGCTCGCATCAAGCACGGGATTCAGGAAAAGCTCTTCCTCGGCAACCTCGACGCGATCCGCGACTGGGGCTACGCCCCTGAGTACGTCGAAGGGATGTGGCGGATGTTGCAGGCCGACACCCCACAAGACTTCGTGCTTGCCACCGGCACCGGCGCGACAGTGAAGCAGTTTGTTGAGGCTGCCTTCCTTCGAGCTGGTCTTGACTGGGAGAGCCACGTCGAGATCGATCCGCGGTATCACCGACCAGCCGAGGTTGACTATCTGCTCGGTGACGCAAGCAAGGCTGAGGCTGAGCTCGGGTGGAAAGCCGACACCCATTGGGACGCGTTGGCAGCCATCATGACGGACGCCGACTGCGCCCTGGTGGCAGATCAGCTGGCCGGGCGAGTGGTCCGCGCGGACCGCTGATCGGCCATGTCTTGGCGGCGAAACCAGTCGTAGGTCATCTGAATCCCGTCACGAAGCTCGACGGCCGCCCGCCAGTTGAGCTCATGGATTCGCGACACGTCCAACAGTTTGCGGGGCGTGCCATCCGGCTTGCTTGTGTCCCACTCCAGGCGCCCGGCATAGCCCACGACATCCGCCACGCAGCGGGCCAATGCCGCGATAGTCAGGTCGGTCCCCACGCCAACATTGATGGGCCGTGGGTCGTCGTACCGCTCCAACAAGGACAGACACGCTGCTGCGAGGTCGTCCACGTGCAAGAACTCCCTGCGCGGTCTGCCTGTACCCCACAGCGTGACCGTCGGCGCTTGCTCGATGGTTGCCTCGTGAAATCGACGAATCATCGCAGGAAGCACATGCGACGAGGCGAGATCGAAGTTGTCGCCGGGGCCGTAAAGGTTCGTGGGCATCGCCGAGATAAACCGCTTGTTGTGCTGACGCCGCAAGGCCTGGACGTGCAGCACGCCGGAGATCTTGGCAATGGCGTAAGCGCTGTTCGTCTCCTCGAGTGGTCCGGTCAGCAACGACTCTTCGCGGATGGGTTGCGGCGCCAGCCGGGGGTAGATGCAGCTCGATCCAAGAAACAGAAGGCGTTCAACACCTGCGTTGGCCGCGGCGTCCAGCACGTTGACCTGGATACGTACGTTGTCAGAGAGAAAGTCGGCAGGGTAGGCCGAATTGGCCATGATCCCACCGACCTTGGCAGCAGCAAGCACGACGTAACGCGGTCGATGCGTGGTGTAGAAGTCGAAGACGGCGTCCCTATCGCGAAGGTCGAGCTCCGAGGATGAGCGACCAAGCAACGACCGGAAACCCTGGCCCTGGAAGTGTCTCCAGACGGCCCCGCCCACGAGGCCACGGTGACCTGCAATGTGGACAGGCGCATCGCGATCGAGGACACCCGTCATAGTCCGGTAAGCCTAGGCGCGAGCGCAGCACATCGCGTCACGCACACCTCGATCAGCGACCCGCTCACACCTGCACCCCGGTGTAGAGCTCCTCGAGCCGACGCACCATGGCCGTCGCGTCGAACTCCGCGAGCCGCGCCCGGGCCCGGGATGCCAGCTCCCCCGGCTGATCGAGCGTTTCGGCGACGGCGCGCCCCAGGGCGGTGGCGTCGCCGCGCGGAACCAACCGTCCGGTGACCCCGTCGACCACTACCTCGCCGATGCCGTCAGCGTCGGTGGCGACCACGGGAACTCCCGTGGCCATGGCCTGCAGGACCGTGCGCGGCAGCCCCTCCCACTGGCTGGCCAGGACGAAGACGTCCATCGCGGCGAGCAGCCGGGGCACGTCGGTGCGCAGGCCGGTCATCACCACCTGGTTGGTCGCCCGGCGCGCAACCTCGCCCCGCAGTGGGCCGTCCCCCACCAGCACCAGCCGCGCCTCGGGCCGCGCCGCGAGGACCGGCAGCACTGCCTCGAGCAGCAGCAGCGGATCCTTCTGCGGGCTGAGCCGGTTGATCGCCCCGATCACCTGCGCGTCGGCAGAAATCCCGAGGCTCCGCCGCACCTCCGCCCGCGCGACCGGGTCAGCGCGGTAGGCGTCGAGCTCGAGGCCGCTGCGGATGAGCTCGTACTGCTCCGGCCGCCCGATCCCCGCAGCGAGCCCCTTCGTCCGGTCGGAGTCGGCGACGACCACCAGGTGCTCGGCGATCGGTGCGGTCCGGCGTTCCAAGAACCGCCAGGCCTTGGCCGACGCAGCGCCCTGCCGGTCGTGGAAGGGCCAGCCGTGCACGGTGTGCACGACCCGCGGCACTCGCACGGCCTTCGCCGCGACCCGGCCCACGATCCCTGCCTTGCTGCTGTTGGTGTGTACGACGTCGACCTGACGCTCGCGGAACAGCCGCGCCAGCGCCGCCACCGCCATCGCGTCCTTGGCCGGGCTGACCTGGCGCACGAGTTCGGGGACGACGACCAACTCGACCCCGCGGCGTCGTACCTCCTCGTGCAAGGAGCCCTCGGAGCCGGTCTGCGGACCGCACACGACGAGCGGCTCGAAGCGCGATCGGTCGGCCAGCGCGGCCGCCAGCAGCACCGTCTCCTGCGCGCCGCCGACGATCATCCGGGTGATGACGTGCGCCACCCGGATCCTGTCGACGCCCACGGCCCTCACGCTAGAGGCCACGGCCTGAGAGGGTCCCGCCATCCAACTGCGTATGGTTCTAAGTATGACGGAAAGTATGCTTTATCGATGAAGACCACGATGAAGGTCGACAGCGAAACGCGCGACCTGGTCAAGCAGGCCAGCCAGGAACGAGCGCTCGACTACGACCAGACGATTCGCCTGGGCATGGCAGCCCTGCAGCGCGAGGCACGCCGCCAGCGCATGCGCGAGGAATCGACGGCAGCCGCTCAGGACCCCGCCGACGTGGCCGAGGCCGCCGCCGTACTCCAGGACATGGAGGCCTGGGGTGCGCGGTGACATCGTCCGGGTCCCCGCCGCCAAGAGCGCACGGGGCAGCGAGCAGCAGGGGGGTCGCTACGGCGTCATCGTCCAGTCCGACGACCTGCTCCTGTCCACCGTCCTGGTGACGCCGACCTCCACCGGCAGCCTGCCCCTGGCGCATCGCCCCCAGGTCGTCATCGACGGCCGGACGACCTGCCTGCTCGCCGAGCAGACCAGGGCGATCCGCCGTGAGGCGCTCGGTCCCTCGCTGGGCCGGCTGAGCTACGACGACTTGAACCGCCTCGACGACGCCCTGCGCCTGGTGCTCGCGCTGGA
>JANPHZ010000212.1:0-4363 GCA_031424715.1 Frankiaceae bacterium | reverse complement strand
GTCTCGTTCCACCACCACGAGGTCGTCGGCGCCAAGATGGCGCGCAAGCGGCTGCGCACCCTCACCTTCGGCAAGGACGTCATCGAGCCGGTCTGCCGGCTGATCGACCTGCACCTGCGCTTCCACGGTTACGGCACGTCCGACTGGACCGACTCCGCGGTACGCCGCTACGTCACCGATGCCGGCGACCAGCTCGAGCGGCTGCACCGGTTGGTCCGCTCGGACTGCACGACGCGCAACCGGCGGCGGGCCGCGGCGCTCGCGTCGTCGTACGACTCGCTGGAGGAGCGGATCGCCCGGCTGGCCGCGCAGGAGGAGCTGTCGCGGATCCGCCCCGACCTCGACGGTCACGCGGTGATGCAGCTGCTCGGCATCCCCGGTGGGCCGCTGGTCAAGCAGGCCCTGGCCCACCTGCTGGCGCTGCGGATGGAGCACGGACCGCTGCCGCGGGAGGAGGCTGAGGCGGCGCTGCTGACCTGGGCGCAGGAGCAGGGCCTGCGCTGACGGGCCCGCTCGGCGGTCAAGCGTCTGGCCGCACCGGCCGATAAGAGGCGAGTAGTCCTTTTGGGCCATGGCAGCGACGGCGTACAGGAAGCACCATGGGGTCATGACGGGCATGACAGACAAGCAGGTCACGGCCGGGCAGAACGGACGCGCTGCCCTGTCGGCTCTGGCTGCGGTCGCCGCGCTCGTGCTCCTCGCCGGGGTCGCCCTGACGGTCCGCGGGAGCGATCCGGCGCGCGAGCCCACCTTCGTCTCGCAGCCCCGCGCGGTCACCCTCACCCTTGTGGACGGGCAGACGTCGACGCCGACCGGCCGGACCCGCGTCCCGGCCGGCGCTACGGTCCGCACCGCTCCCGGTGGCTCGGCCGTGCTGACCACGGCTGACCGCGAGGTCCTGCTCGGCTCCGACACCGCCGTGACCGTCGTCGACGGTGAGCGCCAGCGGCTCGGTCAGGGCCTGGTCATGGTCGACGCCCGGCGCGCGGACGCACTCGCCCTGGAAGCCGGCGCCGGAACCGTCACCAGCCCGCGCGGCGCCGTCATCCGGGTCGAGCGCGGTCTGCTGCTGCGGGTGGCCTCCTTCCGCGGCGACGCCGAGGTGCAGGCGGCCGGCCGCAAGGCCAGTTCGACCGTGACGGCGCTGCACCAGGTGCAGGTGCCGTACGGCGGACTGCCTGGCCGGGTCACCGCGCTGGCCCTCACCCGGGACGGCTGGGAGCGCCGCTTCGCCCAGGGCCTGGTCAGTCGCGACGTCGACCTCAACGGGCTCGCGGCCGGGCTCGCCGCCGATGACCGGGCGCGGTCGGCGGTCGCGGTGCCGGCGGCGTTCCTGACCGGCGACCCGGTGGGCGCCGGCGAGCTGGCGCTGTCCTTCCTCGTGGCGCGCGCGACCGGCCAGGACGAGCAGAAGGTCTTTGCGCAGGTGCGGTCGCTGCGCGACGAGGGCGGCTCGTGGGGCGTCGTCGCCGAGCTGGTCGGCGCCTCTGCCGTCCGGGTGAGCGGCGCGCTGGACGCCTTGCCTGAGGTGCCGCTCGGCACCGTGCTAGCCGGTCCCGATCCCGTCGTCGCGCCGGCGGTCACGGCTGCTCCGGTGGGTGGTGGCTCCACCCCGCGGCCGCGCCCGACCGGTGGCGTCGCCTCACCCCGTCCGTCGGCGACCCCGGCGCCGTCGGCCACTCCCGGACCGCTTGCGCCGGTCACCGAACCGCTGCAGTCCGTTATCGACGCGGTGGTCTCGGCGCTGCCGACGCCGGTGCAGTCGCTGGTGCCCGCGCCGCTGCGCACACCCACCTCGCTGCTGCCCCCGCTCCCCCCGCTCCCCCCGCTCCTGCCCTGAGGCAACGGCGGTGTGGCGCGTGCGGCATGTGTCGGGGCGGGTCAGCCGACGATGGGCTCGGGGGGCTCGAGGGCCATCCGGCGCGCGGTGCGTACGCCGTACAGCAGGGCGGTGAGGGCATAGCCTCCCGCGACGATGGCGATGACCAGATAGCTCTTGCCGTCGGGCGGGAGCAGGACGGCTGAGGCCAGCGAGGCCGAGACAAAGCTGAGGTTGAACAGCGTGTCGTAGAAGGAGAACACCCGGCCGCGAAAGGCGTCGTCGGTCGCCTCCTGCACGAGCGTGTCGACGCAGATCTTGGAGGCCTGGGCGGCGAAGCCGAGGAAGAACGCGGCGACGAGGAAGGCGCCGTGCGTGTAGGGCAGGCCGAAGACCACTTCGACGACGGCGGCGGCGGAGAACACCACGACGATCCAGCGCTGGGTGCCGATGCGCCGGGTGACGCGGGGCGTGACGATCGCGGCGAGCAGCCCACCCAGGACACTGACCGTGATGACCTGGCCGAGGCCGGCAAAGCCCCGCCCGATGGCGCCCTGCTCGGTGTACAGCAGCAGCGTCGCGACGAAGGACAGCCCGTAGAAGAAGCGGTGGGCGCCGATGGCGGCGAGGGCGCGGCCGGCCTGCCCGTGTTCGCGCACGTGCGCCGCCCCCTGCAGGACGCCCCGCAGAACCCCGCGCAGCTCGGCGAGCAGCGCACCGGGCGGCGTCTCGAGGTCGGGTCCGAGCTCGTCGCGGCCGAGCCGGCGAGCGAGCAGGCCGGCGACGAGGTAGAGCCCAGCAGCGACCACTGCGGTGCGAGCCGCCCCGGTGTCGTCGTCGCCGAAGAGCGCCCGCAGCGCCAGCGCGCTCGCTCCGCCCGCGGCGGCAGCCCCGGCGCCGAGGGTGGTGCTCACCGAGTTGGCGGTGACCAGCCGCCGGGTCGCGACGACGTGCGGGAGCGCCGCGGACAGGCCGGACAGGATGAACCGGTTGGCCGACACGGCGGCCAGCGCCAACCCGACGACAGCGGCCGCCGTCGGACCCTGGAGGCTGAGCAGTAGCGCGAAGACCACGACGATGCCGGCGCGCAGCGCGTTGGCGTTGACGAGCACCGGCTGGCGCCGCCACCGGTCGAGGAACACGCCCGCGAAGGGACCGACCAGGCTGTAGGGCAGCAGCAGGGTGGCAAAGGCGGCCGCGGCCTGGCCGGCCGAGGTAGCTCGCTCGGGGTTGAAGAAGACGGCGGAGAACAGCGACGCCTGGAACAGCCCGTCGGCGAACTGCCCGCTCAGCCGGACCGCCATCAGTTCCCGGAACCCCGGTGAGCGCACGACCTCCCGCAGCGCGTCGCGGTCCGTCGTCACCGCCCCGAGCCTAAGCGCGCATCACGTCATCGGCGTCCGCGAGCGCGGTCAGGCCTGCGTTGTCTCCGACGTACGCCGGCCGTAGGCCGCGCCGGCGAGGCCAGCGGCCACCGCGGCGCCGGCGAGGATCGGGGCGGCACCCGGACCCGTCGTCGGCAGCGCTCCGGCCACCGGCTGCGGGGCCGCTGCGCGAGGGGCCGCTCCGGCCCCGGTGGCGGCGCGGGTCCCGCGCGCGGGAGGGCCGGTGCGCGCCGTGCGGAAGGGACCGCGCACCTCGAAGGTGACGCCGCGCCCGTCGACGCCTCGCTGGGACGAGAAGTAGAGCCGCTTGCCGTCGGGGCTGAAGGCGGGCCCGGTGATCTCGCTCGCGTCGTGGCCGATGAGCCGGGCGACCGGGGCGACCTGGCGCTCGGTGCTGATGATGACGACCTCGAGGTTGCCGCCGTCCTCGCCGATGAAGATGTCGCCGGACTGCGAGACGACCACGTTGTCGACGCCGGTCAGCGGCGCCTTGTCACCGAGGGCCTTCCCGTCGTAGAGGACCGTGAGGCGCTGCGCGGCGACGTCGAGGTCCCAGACCCGGTTGTCGCCCTTGGTCGTGAAGTAGACGTGGTCGGCGTCGTACCAGACGCCCTCACCGCCGTTGAAGACCATCGACCCGGCCAGGCGGTTGCGCGACTGGGGCAGGGTCGGGGCCAGAGCGGGCTGCCAGCTCACCCGGCCTGCGGCGTCGGCGAACAGCACCTCCAGCAGGCCCTCGGTGAGCATCGGGTAGGCCTTGGGAGTGAAGCGGTAAAAGCGACCGTCGGTGGTGTCCTCGGTGAGGTAGAGCTGCTTGCGCTTGGCGTCGACGGTCACGGCCTCGTGGGAGAAGGTCCCCAGGGCTGGCAGGGCAACGCCCTGCGACGCGGCGGTGACCGTGCACTCGTGCACCATGCCGAGGGCGTTCTCCTCGCCGGACAGCCAGGTGCCCCACGGCGTCGGTCCGCCGGCGCAGTTGAGGCTGGTGCCGGTGAGGATCCGGTAGGCGTCGACGATCTGGCCCTTGGCGTCGAAGCGGAGCGCGCCCGCGCCGCCGACCGCGGGGACTTCGCTGTTAGAGGTGTAGACCCAGCCGCCGTCGGACTGCGGGAAGACCGCGCCGCCGTCGGGTGCCGGGTGCCACGGGTAGGTCGTGCCG
>JANPHZ010000211.1:0-2900 GCA_031424715.1 Frankiaceae bacterium | reverse complement strand
GGGGCGCTCGACCGCGAGCTCCTCGATCTCCATGCCGCCCTCGATCGACGCCATCGCGAGGTAGGTGCGGTTGGCCCGGTCGAGCAGGAAGGAGACGTAGTACTCCTTGTCGATGTCCGAGGCCTCGGTGACGAGGACCTTGAGGACCGGCAGGTCCTTGATGACCAGCTTGAGGATGTCGGCGGCGCGCGCCTGCGCCTCCTCCGGCGTCGGGCAGAACTTCACGCCACCCGCCTTGCCGCGACCGCCGGCCTTGACCTGCGCCTTGACCATGACGGCCTTGCCGATGCGCTCGGCGGCAGCGCGGGCGTCGGCGGCGTTGTCGACGGTTTCGCCGGCGAACACCGGCACCCCGTGCTTGGCGAAGAGCTCCTTCGCCTGGTACTCCATGAGGTCCACGGTGGTCCCATCTGTGGGTGAGCGGTCTGGGGCGAGGGTAACCACGGGCGAAACCTGCCCGGAACCCGGTCCGGGGTGCAGAGTAGGGCGGATGAAGACCGTCTGCCGCGCCGTCTCGGTGTCCTTGCTCACCCTCCTGGTCGTCGTGGGCCTCGCCGCGACCGCCCTCGCCGAGCCCGTCACGCCCCGCCGCGGCACCCAAACATTCGTCACCACCGATGCGATGGTCCCCGTCCTCGATGGCCCCGACGGCAAGCACGCCGCCCGCATCGACACCCGGCTTTACGTGCCGTCCGGCGCCACGTCCGCGACCCCGCAGCCGGCGATCCTCATCACGCACGGCTTCGGCCTCAACAAGACCTCGGGTGAGGTCGTGTCGTCGGCGACCTTCCTCGCTCGGCACGGCTACGTCGTCCTCACCTACACCGCCCAGGGCTTCGGCGCCTCCAGCGGCTGCGTCACCCTGCAGAGCCGGACGTACGACGTGAAGGACGCCCAGCAGCTCATCAGCAAGGTCCTCGACCCCCGCAAGGACGTGCTGCACGATGCCAACGGCGCCGTCGTCGGCATGGTCGGCGGCTCCTACGGCGGCGGGATCCAGGCCAACCTCGCGCAGAACGACCCCCGCATCCACGCGATCTCGCCCGGCCGCACCTGGAACTCGCTGCAGTACTCCCTCAACCCCAACAACCGGGTCGTCCCCGGGGACCCGACCGGCTTCAGCCACGAGCTGAGCAGCCAGGGCGTGTTCAAGCAGCAGTGGACGTCGCTGTTCCTCGCCTCGGGCAACCTCAATCCGGTCGGTGGCACCCCCGGGACCACGCCCAAGGTCCCTGAACCGCAGGGCGACTGCATCCGGGAAAAGGCGCTGAGCGGTGACCCGGCCACGGTCGCCGGCCTGCCGTGCATCGGCTTCTACGCCGCGACCTGCCTCGCCGCGGCGCAGCTGAGCACCACCGGCGACGCACGACCGGAGGACCGGGCCCTGCTCGCCGACTCCTCCGCGGTGACCCAGCTCGACAAGCTGCGGATCCCGGTGCTGCTCGTCCAAGGCCAAGCCGACACGCTCTTCAACGTCAACGATGCGATTGCCACCTACCTCGCCCTGCGCCGCCGCGGCGTCCCGGTGAAGATGATCTGGAACTCCGGTGGGCACGGCGGCTACGACTCACTGCCCGGCGAGTGCGACGTCTACGGCCGGGGCACCGGCGGCGCCGACTTCCGCGGCCTCGACGACTGCTACCTGACGCTGCGCACCCTGGCCTTTCTCGACAGTGCCCTGCGCGGCAAAGCCGACCCGTCACCGGGCTTCACCTTCTTCCGCGACTGGGTGCCCTACTCCGGCAAGGGCGCCAACGACGAGCAGTACGGCGCCGCGCCTGCCTTCCCGATCGCCGGCAGCACCACCTTCACGCTGTCCGGGACCAACGCCCTGGTGACCAACGGCGCGCAGGCCGGCTCGGCCTCGTTCGTCAACCCCCCGGGCGGCCTCCCGCCCGCCTACACCGAGACCTCCAACTTCACCGGCCCGAAGGCGGCCCCGATGATCGGGCTGCCAACCCAGGAGCAGCCGGGTCAGAACGTCTCGTTCACCTCCGCGCCGTTCCCGCGGGACGTCGTCAGCGTCGGCGTGCCGTCGGCCCGGCTGCGCCTGTCCCACCTCGCCCCGGCCGACCTGGTCTTCTTCGGCAAGGTCTACGACGTCGCGCCGGACGGGTCGGCGACGCTGATCAAGCGGCTGATCGCACCGGTGCGGGTGCCCGCGGGAGAGGTGGCCAAGCCGGTCGAGCTCAAGCTGCTCGGCTTCGCCCACCGCTTCGCCAAGGGGCACGCGGTGCGGCTGACGCTCGCCTCGACCGACGCGACGTCGTACAACGCCAAGCTGCCGGACCAGATCACGGTGGCGACCGGACCGGGCAGCACGTTCACCCTGCCGGGGACGCTCGCGGCCGCGACCCGCGACCCAGGGCAGGCTGCCCCGCGGCCGGCCAGCGGACCCCTGCCAGCGACCGGCGCTCAGCCGCTGACCGCGCTCGGCGCACTGGCCCTGCTCGTGCTGGCCGGCGCGCTGTACCGGCGGCGGGCGGTCTGATCAGGCCGGGCTCAGGCCCGGCGTCCCGACGTTGTCGCGGACCCAGGCGACGATCTGGTCCATCGTGGCCGCGCCGGGGGTGAAGACCTTGGCGACTCCGAGCGCGAGCAGCTCGGGGATGTCGTCCTCGGGAATGATGCCGCCGCCGAAGACGACCACGTCGCCGGCTCCGCGCTCGGTCAGCAGCGCCATCACCCGGGCGAAGAGCGTCAGGTGGGCGCCGGAGAGCACCGACAGGCCGATGCAGTCGGCGTCCTCCTGGATGGCGGTCTCGACGATCTGCTCCGGCGTCTGGTGCAGGCCGGTGTAGATGACCTCCATGCCGGCGTCGCGCAGCGCGCGGGCGACCACCTTCGCGCCCCGGTCGTGCCCGTCCAGGCCCGGCTTGGCGACGACGATGCGCAGCCGT
>JANPHZ010000210.1:0-8604 GCA_031424715.1 Frankiaceae bacterium | reverse complement strand
GCCGCGCACGGTCTGGGCGCCGACCCGGTCACCCCACGTCTGCAGCTGGTCTGCTGCGGCCGCCCGGAAGGTGTCGGCCGCACCGAGCAGGACCGAGCGGCCGTCAGCCACCAGGACCCGCGCGAGCTTGCCGCAGGTCGTGGTCTTGCCGGTGCCGTTGACGCCGACCACGAGGACGACGGCGGGTCGGCCATCGGGATGCGGGGTCGTGGCGAGGGTGCGATCGACGTCGGCGCCAAGAGCGGTCACCAGCTCCTCGCGCAGCAGGGTGCGCAGCTGCGCCTGGTCGCGCACGCCCTCGACGCGTACGCGGGTCTTGAGCCGCTCGACCAGCTCGGTGGTCGCGCTGACCCCCATGTCGGCCTGCAGCAGCGTGTCCTCGACCTCTTCCCACGTCTCAGCGTCGACAACGTCGCGCGAGAGCAAGGCGAACAGGCCCCGACCCAGGGTGCTCTGCGAGCGGGCCAGCCGCGTGCGCAGGCGGGTCAGCCGCCCGGCCGTCGGCTCGGGCACCTCGAGCACGGGTCCTGACGGCTCGGGCACCAGGACGGGTGCCGGGTCGGGCAGCTCCACCGTCGCGACCGGGCGCTTCGGGGTGTCCCGGGGGACCTCGGCGTCGTCACCCAGACCGGGCCGGTAGTCGACACCAGGGGCCGGACGGGTCGGCGGCAGCGCGCGACCGCGGCGCTGGGTCACCAGGGCCAGGCCGGCGACGACCGTGACGACCAGGACAGCGAGGACGAGCAGCAGGATCTCGATCACGACCCGTGTCTACCAGCGACGAGCAGGCTCAGACGGGCTCGCGCTCGCGCAGCCGCTGGCTCACCACCGCGGACACCCCGTCGCCGCGCATCGTCACGCCGTAGAGCGCGTCGGCGATCTCCATCGTGCGCTTCTGATGGGTGATGACGATGAGCTGAGAGGCCTCGCGCAGGCCTTCGAGCAGCTCGAGCAGCCGGCCGAGGTTGCGGTCGTCGAGCGCAGCTTCGACCTCGTCCATGACGTAGAACGGCGAAGGGCGGGCTCGGAAGATCGCGACGAGCATGGCGATCGCGGTCAGAGAACGCTCGCCACCCGACAGCAGCGACAGCCGGCTTACCTTCTTGCCGGCAGGCCGGGCCAGCACCTCGATCCCGGTCGCCAGCAGGTCGTCGGGATCGGTGAGGACGAGCTTGCCCTCGCCGCCCGGGAAGAGCGTCGCGAACACGTGCACGAACTCGCGTGCGGTGTCGTCGAAGGCACTGCGGAAGACCTCGTGAATGCGCTCATCGACCTCGCCGATGACGGTGAGCAGGTCGCGCCGGGTCGCCTTGAGATCCTCGAGCTGGGTGGTGAGGAAGGCCGAGCGCTCCTCCAGCGCGGCGTACTCCTCCAGGGCCAGGGGGTTGACCCGACCGAGCAGGGCGAGGGCGCGATCCTGCGCGGCCGCCCGCTTCTCCTGCTCGGCCCGGTCGTAGGGCACCGGGTCCGCGTCGGGCACCGGCACCGGCACGGTGGGTCCGTAGTCGGCGAACAACTGCTCCAGCGGGACGGCGTACTCCTCGACGGCGCGTGCCTCGAGCGCCTCGATCCGCAGCCGCTGCTCGGCGCGCGCCACCTCGTCGCGGTGGACGACGTCGGTGAGCCGGTCGAGCTCTGCCGCGAGCTCGCGGCCGCGGGAGCGCAGCGAGGCGAGCTCGCCCTCGGTCACGGTGCGGTCGGCCTGCGCCTGCTCGCGCTCCGCCGCCGCGAGCGTCAACGAGGAGGCCACGCTGGACAGGGCCAGTCGCGCGACGCGCACGACCTCCTGCGCGACGACGGCGCCGCGAGCCCGGCGCTCACGCAGCGCGATGAGGCGTTCTCGCGAGGCGCGCTCCTCGACCGCCGCGCGCTCCAGGGCCTGGGCTCGGCCCGCGAGCGCCCGGGCGCGCTCCTCCCCCGTACGTACGGCGAGGCGCGCCTCCACCTCGGCCGCGCGCGCCTCGGTCGCCTGCCGCGCGAGCCGGTCACGCAGTTCCGTCGACGGCTCTCCCTCGTCAGGCGCGGCCTCGGCCGCGGCCAGGCGCTCCTCGAGGTCGGCGAGGCCGGACAGGTCCTTGTCGCGGGCCTCCTCGGCCCGCACCCGGGCCTGCTGCACCCGGCCGGCCTCGGCTTCGGCGCTGCGGGCGGCGGAGGCGAGCAGGCCCAGCTGCTCGCCGAGGGCGGCCATCCGGGCGTCGTTGGCGTTGAGCTGGGTCAGGCTTTCCTCCGCCACCGCAGCGGCCTGCTCGACCGCGGTCTGCGCCGCGGCGACCTCGAAGCGGAGCCGCTCATGCCGGCGCTGCGCCTCGTCGTGGGCGGTCGCGGCCTCGTCGACAGCGGCCTGCACCTCGAGCAGAGAGGGGGCGCTCGCCGAACCGCCGACCGCCCAGTCGGCCCCGAGCAGGTCGCCGTCGGCGGTGACGGCGCGTACGCCGGGCACGGTCTCCACCAGCGCTTGTGCGGCAGCCAGCCCGTCGACGACCGCAACCTTGCGCAGCGCCCGGGTGAGCGCTGGCCGCAAGGCCTCCGGTGACGCGAGCAGGTCGATCGCCCACTGGGCACCGGCGGGCAGCGCCGGCCAGGGGTCGTCGTCGTAGGAGCTGCCACCGACCAGCAAGCCGGCCTGGCCGGCGTCGTCGGCCTTGAGCCGGCCCAGGGCCGCGACGGCTGCGGCTGGGGAGGCCACGGCCACGGCGTCCGCAACCACGCCCAGGGCGGCCGCCACGGCGTGCTCGTGGCCGTGCTGCACGGTGACGAGTCCGGCGACCGATCCGAGTACGCCCGGCAGGTCGGCCGCGAGCAGCGCGCCGGCGCCGTCCTTGCGGTTGAGCGAGAGGGCGAGCGCGTCGCGCCGGGCGGCCCAGGTCGAGCGGTCGCGTTCGGCCTCGCGTTCGTCGACCTGCAGCGCCGCGAGCCGGTCCTGCACCTGCGCGAGGGCGGTGATGGCCTGCTCGTGCCGCTCGTCGAGGTCCTCCTCGCCCTGGTCGAGCCCGGCGGCCTCGGCCTGCAGGGCGTCGACGTCGGCCTGCGCCTGGCTGACCCGGGCCTGGGCCTCGGCGAGTGCGTGGGCCAGTCGGCCGAGCTCGGCCTCCGCGCCCTCGGCGCGCGAGCGCAGCGCGCCGACCTGGCCGCGCAGCCGGGCCAGGCCCTCGCGTCGGTCGGCGACCGCGCGGACCGCCGCGACCAGCGCCTTCTCCTCCGCGGACAGGGCTCCCTCGGCGTCGGTCCGACGGGTGACCGCCGCCGACAGCCGCTCGGCGTCGGCCTGCAGCTGCTCGGTCAGCGCTGCCTCCTGGGCGCGCACCGTCGCGGCTTCGGCGTCGAGCTGCTCCGGATCGCGGCCGGGCCGGGCCTGCTCCTCGGTCGCGTCGGTGAGGTGACGGTGCCGCTCGGCGGCCAGCGTGGCCGTACCGCGCAAGCGCTCTTCCAGCGCCGACAGCCGGTACCACGTCTCCTGCGCGCGGCTCAGCCGCGGCGCCTGCTCGGCCGCGGCGGCCTCGAGCGCGACCTCGCGCTGCTGCACCTGGGCCAGCGAGGTCTCGACCTCGCTACGCCGGGCCCGCAGCGCCGTCTCGTCTCGGACCTCGGCCTCCAGCGCGGTGCGCAGCGCGAGCAGGTCGTCAGCGAGCAGGCGCAGCCGGGCATCGCGCAGGTCGGCCTGCACCTGCGCAGCGCGGCGAGCCACCTCGGCCTGGCGGCCGAGCGGCGCCAGCTGGCGACGCAGCTCGACGGTGAGGTCCTGCAGCCGGGCGAGGTTGGCCTGCATCGCCTCCAACTTGCGCAGCGCCTTTTCCTTGCGCTTGCGGTGCTTGAGGACGCCGGCGGCCTCCTCGATGAACGCGCGACGGTCCTCCGGTCGGGCCGACAGCACCGCGTCGAGCTGGCCCTGCCCGACGACGACGTGCAGCTCGCGCCCGATGCCGGAGTCGCTCATCAGCTCCTGCACGTCGACCAGGCGGCAGCGGTTGCCGTTGATGGAGTACTCCGACTCGCCGGAGCGGAACATCAGCCGACTGATGCTGACCTCGGCGTACTCGATCGGCAGAGCGCCGTCGGTGTTGTCGATCGTGAGGGTGACCTCGGCCCGACCGAGCGGCGGCTTCCCCGGCGTACCCGCGAAGATGACGTCTTCCATCTTGCCGCCACGCAGCGCCTTGGCGCCCTGCTCGCCCAGCACCCAGGCGATCGCGTCGACGACGTTGGACTTACCCGAGCCGTTGGGCCCGACGACGCAGGTGATCCCCGGCTCGAAGCGCAGGGTGGTCGGCGACGCAAAGGACTTGAAGCCCTTGAGCGTCAGGCTCTTGAGGTGCACGTCTCGCCCGGGGTCGGTGATGCCGTACGGCGGGGAAGGCCGAGCCGGACACTACCGGGCGGGCGCCCGATCGGTCAGACCCGGATCTCGCTCAGCGACAGCGTCGACAGGTCGTCCTCGACGGTGACCGACGCGGCGAGCGCGTCGTTGACCGCGCGGGCCTGGGCCAGGTCGGCCTCGAGCTGGGCGACCAGGGTGCGGAGCCGACGGATCTCGTCCACCAGAGCGACATCGGCGCGCGAGCCGACGTGACCGAGCAGGGCCTTGGCCATGAGATGTCCTTCGTCAGGGAGGGCGCGGAACCGCTGCCATCGCCCCCGTCCGCCGGGTGGGGAGCGTGCGCGGTGTTTCCAGGTTCCCACGCTGGTCGCGGGTGGTCAAGATCTGGTAACGGTCGAGTTACCGGGACGACTTCGGCCATCTCAGTCCGTGGGCGGGTGCGGGGGTGCAGGATGGCGGCGTTCGGGCTCCCCACGAGAGGTTCCTCGCATGCACTCGCGCCTCCGCCGCTCCGCCTCGTCCGTCTCCTTCACCGGCTGCTCGGCTCTGCTGCTGAGCCTGCTGGTCACCCTCGCGGGCGCGACGCCGGCGCAGGCCGCAGCGTCGACCACCGTCACCAGCACGAGCTCCTACGTCGACAGCTCGGGCATCCGCCACCTCGTCGGTGAGGTCACTAACAACGGCGACGTGGCGGTGCTCGCGCCGCTGGTCGACCTCGAGGTGCAGAACTCCACCGGCACCACGGTCGAGACGCTGACGGCGACGGCCGTGGTCAACGCCCTCGCACCCGGGGAGTCCTCGCCGTTCGAGGGCCAGACGACGGTGGCCGACTTCGGGAGCTTCCGGGTCGTGGGCACGACGGCCGAGCCCAGCACCTTCACGCCCAACCACAACCTGACCGCCTGCGTCACGCAGGTGTTCGGCAGCGGGGGCAAGGACCGCCAGCTATCGGGCACGGTGCGCAACGACAACACCTCCAGCGCCGACGCACCCGCGCTGTTCGTCAGCTTCTACGACACCGGCGGCGTGATCGTCGGCTACGACCAGACCTCCACCGACACCACCAACCCGATCGGCCCCGGGGCGTCGGCCCGCTTCAGCGAGGTCGTCAACAACGACATCCCGGCCTACAGCCGCTACGCGATCCTCACCGAGTCGAGCTCGCCCGGCGACGCCACCTCGCGCAGCACGTGCGAGCCGCCACCGGCCGAGACGACCTTGAACTGCAACCCGTCGATGGTGCTGTCGCGCAAAGCGATCATCACCGGACAGGACGTGCGGGTCACCGTCACCGGGACGCCTCGGTCGGTGGTCACGCTCGAGGGCTACAGCCGACCCAGCACGGCCTACGCCCCGATCCGCAAGGACGTCCAGCTCGACGACAACGGCCAGGTCGCGCCCTTCGTCGTACGGCCGTCGACGGCCGCCCGGATCAGGATGCAGGTGCGCGGCTGCAGCACACCGGGCACGGGGCAGGTCATCTCGGTGACCCCGGTGCTGACGATCACCGTCGAGCGCAAGGCCCCCTTCCAGTTCCGCTTCGCCGGGAAGATCACCCCGGCGGCGGCCAACACCGGCCGCCTGATGACGCTCTACATCAAGCCGGCGTCCGGTGCGCCGATCCGCAAGGGCACGGCCCGCTCGCTCAAGGACGGGACCTACGCGGTGACGCTGACCTTCCCGCGTGCTCCGGCCAAGACCCTGTCGCTCTACTGGGCCACCGGCGCGGACCAGACCAACAGCGCGGCGAGCAGCGCGGTCCGCGCGGTCACCATCGCCTGACGGTCCGCGATACTGGGCCAGTGCCGCTCGCGATCTCGCCCTGCCTGACGCTGTGCGACTGGCGGAGCACCGACCAGACCTACGACGAGCTGCCGCTGCTGGCGTGCACCGGCTGCGGTTCGCAGTGGGTGCGCACCGAGCCCTGGACACCGCGCAACGCCGACGGCGCCGTCCCGCCCGCCGTCAGGGCTGAGCGCGACGCGGCCGCGGCTGGCAGCGCGGGCAGCTGAACGACGAGCGGTTCATGAAGGCCTCGCGCCGGATCGGCCGCCCGCAGCGATCGCACGGCTCGCCCTCCCGGCCGTAGGCGTGCAGCGACCGCTCGAAGAGCCCGCTGACCCCCTCGGTCGACACGTAGAGCGCGTCGAAGCTCGTGCCCCCGGCGGCGAGCGACTCGTGCAGCACCGCGCGGACGTGGTGCAGCAGCGCGCGCAGCACCGGGCGGGTCAGCGCGTCGGTCTGGCGCTCCCCGTGCAGCGGGACCCGCCACAGGGCCTCGTCGGCGTAGATGTTGCCGATGCCCGACACCAGGGTCTGGTCGAGCAGTGCCCGCTTGATGCCGGTACGCCGGCGCCGGACCGCAGCGACAAAGGCCTCGTCGTCGAAGTCGGGGTCGATCGGGTCCCGGGCGATGTGTGCGAGCGTCGCGGGCAGGTGCCGCTCCCCCGCCGGCCCGCCGGCCACGACGAACAGCCCGCCGAAGGTGCGCTGGTCGACGAAGCGCAGCTCGCGGCCGCCGTCGGTGAAGACGATCCGCACGTGCAGGTGCTTCTCGACCGGCTTGTCGGGACCGACGACGAGCAGCTGCCCGCTCATCCCGAGGTGCCCGGTCAGCACATCACCGGAGTCGAGCGGCAGCCAGAGGTACTTCCCCCGGCGTACGGCATCGGTGACCGTGCGCCCGGTCAGCAGGTCGGCGAAGTCGCGCGGCCCCGCCGTGTGCCGGCGCACCGCGCGGGGGTGGGAGACCGCAACCGAGGCGATCGTGCGCCCGACGACCCCGCGCTCCAGACCCAGCCGGACGACCTCGACCTCGGGCAGCTCGGGCACTTAGCCGTCCTCCGGACTCACCTCGGGGCCGGGTCCGGACAGCTCGCGCCAGGCCCGCTCGGCCGCCTGCTGCTCGGCTTCTTTCTTGCTGCGCCCCGCGCCGCTGCCGCGCTCCTGGCCGGCCACGACCGAGACAGCGGTGAACGCCTTGGCGTGGTCCGGCCCGCTCTCGGCCACCTCGTACACGGGGACGCCCAGGCCGCGCGCGGCCGTCAGCTCCTGCAGGCTGGTCTTCCAGTCGAGCGCCGCGCCGTCGGCCATCGCCGCCGTCATCAGCGGTGCGAAGAGGGTGCGGACCATGACGCCTACGGCCTCGATGCCGCGGTCGAGGTAGACCGCGCCGATGATGGCCTCCATCGTGTCGGCCAGGATGGAGGCCTTGTCGCGGCCGCCGGTGACCTCCTCGCCGCGCCCGATGCGCAACCAGCGGCCGAGGTCGAGCCCGCGGGCCACCGTCGCCAGCGCCCGGGTGTTGACGACGCTGGCGCGCAGCTTGGCGAGCTGGCCCTCCGCGAGGTCGGGGTGGGCGCGGTAGAGCGCATCGGTGATGACGATCCCGAGCACCGCGTCGCCGAGGAACTCCAGCCGCTCGTTGGTCGGCAGTCCCCCGTGCTCGTAGGCGTACGAGCGGTGGGTCAGTGCGCGCTCGAGCAGGTCGCGCTCTATCCCGGCGCCCAGCGCAGCCTCCAGGACGGTGTACGACGGAGCGGCCCGTGGCGCGGTCACAGCCGGGCCACGGCGTAGTCGACGGCGGCGCCGACCGTGCCGAGTCCGTCCAGGTCCTCGTCGTCGATGTGGAACCCGGCGCGGGCGAGCGGGGCCAGGGTCTCCTCGACGATCTCGACGATCTCGACCAGGGCCAGGGAATCCGCCTGCAGGTCCTCGGTGAACCGGGTCGCGCGGGTGACGCTGGTGGCGGGGACCTCCAGCACAGTGGCCACAGCCTGGGCTACGACGGCGAGCACCTCGTCGGCGGTCACGTCGACACCTCCTCCTCCTGGTTCTGCTCGGACCCTCGATCGCGCAGGTCACCCAGCAGGGCGGCGGTCCGCGGCACGAGGCCGGCCCGCGCGGCCTGCGCGGCGACGCGCAGGCAGCTCGCGACCGCGCGAGGACTGGCAGCACCGTGCCCCACGACGACGACGCCGTCCACTCCCAGCAGCACCGCCCCGCCCAGGACGTCAGGGCTCATGTGCGCGGTCGCCTCGTCGACGGCGGCCAGCAGCACCTCGGCGGACGCCCGACCCTGCGGGGTCGCGTTCATCGCCTCGAGGAGCAGCTCGGTCAGCATCTCGGTTGCGCCCTCGAGGCCCTTGAGCAGCACGTTGCCGGTGAAGCCGTCCGTCACGACCACGTCCGCGACGCCGCCCCAGGGCACGTCGCCACCCTCGACGTTGCCCACGAAGTCGATCGGCAGGGCCGACAGGGCGTCGTAGGCCTGCTTGCGCACGTCGTCA
>JANPHZ010000209.1:0-4065 GCA_031424715.1 Frankiaceae bacterium | reverse complement strand
GGCTCGGGGCCGAGCTGGGCCAGCCCGGCCAGCCCGGCCAGCCCGGCCAGCAGGCGCCGCAGGCCCCGTGACCGATCGGCGAGTCGCGGTCGTCGCCACCTCACCGCGGGTCGCCCCGGGCCTGCTCTGCGCCTCCGCGTGGGAGCTGCTGCGCGCCGGCCCGGTGCTCGTGCGGACGGCAGACCACCCGCTGCTCGCCGCAGTGCAGGTCGACGCCCAGGTCGTTCCTGGTGACGATGCGGCTGTCGTCGACCGGTTGTGGCAGGTGGTCGCCGACCACCAGCAGGCCGTCTGGTTGGCCGAGCCCGGCGGCGACGCCGACCTCGTACGCGCCCTCGGCCGGCGCTGCCTCTCCGACCGCGGCGTGACCCTCGAGGTCGTGCACGGCTCCTACGACCTGCCCGGCGCGCGGCTCATCGACGTCGTCACCGTCATGGACAGGCTGCGCTCGCCCGGCGGCTGCCCGTGGGACGCGCAGCAGACTCACCGCAGCCTGCTGCCCTATCTCGTCGAGGAGACCTACGAGGCCTATCAGGCGGTCGAGGACGACGACCTGCTCGGGCTGCGCGAGGAGCTCGGAGATGTCCTGCTGCAGGTCGCGTTCCACGCCCGCATCGCCAGCGAGAGCGGTTGGGACATCGACGACGTGGCCACCGACCTGGTCGACAAGCTCACTCGCCGGCACCCGCACGTCTTCGCGGGGGCGTCCGCGGACGACCTGGAGGGGTCGTGGGAGGCGCTCAAGCAAGCCGAGAAGGGGCGCACCTCGGTCACCGACGGCATCCCGTGGGCGCTGCCCGCCCTGGCGCTCGCCGCCAAGCTGCAGAAGCGCGGCGACCGGATCGGCGCGCCCCTCCCGTCGTACGACGGGGTGGCCGGGCAGATCTGGCAGCTGGTGGCCCAGTGCCGGGCCGAGGGCGTGGATCCGGAGGCGGAGCTGCGGCGGCTGGCGCGCGACTACCGCGACCGGGTGCTCGCCCACGAGGGCGAGGGATAAGTGCAGGTCATCGGCGCGGTCGTGCGCCTGCAGGTGCAGCGCGACCGGCTCAAGCCTGGGCCCGCCGGCGCCCGCATCTATGACCCCGCGCCGTTGTGGGAGGTCGAGGCGCTCGAGCTGGGTCCGCGGGGCGTCTGGGGGCTGACCGGCGACGCCAGGGTGCTCGACGTCCACCATGCAGACCACCCGCAGACCCGCAACGTGGCGCTGCTCAACGGCGTCTCGGTCATGACGACCGGGCGCTACGCCGACCTGCGGGCGCGCTTCGGGGCCCACCTGGTCGACGGCATCGCCGGGGAGTCGGTGCTGGTCGACGCTGACGTGCTCGAGCTGCCCGGCCCGGTCGTGCTGGAGACCGACGGGGGGCTGCACGAGCTGGTCGCCGTACCCATCCCGCCGTGCGTGGAGTTCAGCCGGTGGGTGCTCGGGCGGGACGTCACCGACACCGGACCGGAGGTGCTGGCCGCGCTGGCAGCGCTCGGCGAGGGCGCGCGCGGCTACTACCTGCGACCGGCTGATGCGGTCGCCGCGTCCGGCGTAGCGACGGCCGTCCTGCGCCCGGGCCACCGCCTCCTGCTCCCCTGACCCAGTGCGGCGGCAGTGGCGCCTGGCGGGGTGGGGGGCGGGGAGAGACCTGCGCGCCTGAGGGAGGGGGTGCGGGGGCGCCGGTACGCTCGGCCCGACCCTTCCCCGAGGCCCTAGGAGAACCGTGCCGTCCATCGAGGCCGTCGGCGCCCGCGAGATTCTCGACTCCCGCGGCAACCCCACCGTCGAGGTCGAGGTCGCGCTCGACGACGGCACCCTCGCCCGCGCCGCCGTGCCGAGCGGCGCCAGCACCGGCGCCTACGAAGCGGTCGAGCTGCGTGACGGCGACCCCGACCGATACGGCGGCAAGGGCGTGCAGAAGGCGGTGCTCGCCGTTCTCGACACCATCGGTCCCGAGCTGATCGGCATCGAGGCCACCGAGCAGCGCATCGTCGACCAGGAGCTGCTCGACCTCGACGGCACCCCGGACAAGAGCCGGCTCGGCGCCAACGCCACCCTCGGCGTGAGCCTCGCGGTGGCCAAGGCCGCGGCCGAGTCGGCCGGGCTGCCGCTGTTCCGCTACCTCGGCGGTCCCAACGCCCACCTGCTTCCCGTGCCGATGCTCAACATCCTCAACGGCGGCGCGCACGCCGACACCAACGTCGACGTGCAGGAGTTCATGGTCGCGCCGATCGGTGCGCCGACGTTCGCCGAGGCCCTGCGCTGGGGCGCCGAGGTCTACCACTCGCTCAAGAGCGTGCTCAAGGCCCGCGGCCTGACCACCAGCGTCGGCGACGAGGGTGGCTTCGCGCCCGACCTGCCGACCAACCGCGACGCCCTCGACCTGATCCTCGAGGCCATCAGCGCGACCGGGCTCACCCCCGGCCGTGACATCGCGCTCGCTCTCGACGTCGCGGCGACCGAGTTCTACAAGGACGGGGCCTACACGTTCGAGGGTGCGAGCAAGACGGCGGATGAGATGACGGCCTACTACGCCGACCTCGTCTCGTCGTACCCGATCGTGTCGATCGAGGACCCGCTGTCCGAGGGCGACTGGGACGGCTGGGCCCACTTGACGGCAGTGTTGGGCGCGCGGGTGCAGATCGTCGGCGACGACCTGTTCGTCACCAACCCGACCCGGCTTGCCGAGGGCATCGGCAAGGGCACGGCCAACGCCCTGCTGGTCAAGGTCAACCAGATCGGCACCCTGACCGAGACGCTCGACGCCGTGCAGCTGGCGCACCGCAACGGCTATCGCTGCATGATGAGCCACCGGTCCGGTGAGACCGAGGACACGACCATCGCCGACCTGGCTGTCGCGACCGACTGCGGCCAGATCAAGACGGGTGCGCCGGCCCGCTCGGAGCGGGTCGCGAAGTACAACCAGCTGCTGCGCATCGAAGAAGAGCTCGACGAGGCCGCGCGCTACGCCGGCGCAGCCGCCTTCCCGCGCTTCGTCGCGGGTGAGGGCAGCGTCTAGGCCGATGTCGCCGTCCGCCTCGTCTTCCCGCCCGCCCTCGCGTCGTCGTACGACGAGGGTCGCGAGCGCGGCGACCGATCCGGAGCCGGGCCGGCGCTCGGGGCTGACGACCCGCGCGGCGGTGCTTGGCCTGGTGTTCTGCGCCCTGGTCGTGAGCGCGGCGCTGCCCCTGCGCGAGTACCTCGGCCAGCGGGCCCAGATCGCCGAGCTCGAGCAGGCGCAGGCTCGCGCGCTGCAGCGGGTGCAAGCCCTGGAGAAACAGCGCGCCCAGCTGCAGGACCCGGCCTATGTCGCGGCGCTGGCGCGCGACCGGCTGCACTTCGTCCGACCCGGGGAAACCGCCTACGTCGTCCTCGCCCCCACCGCTCCGGCGCCCGACGCTGCTGATGCGCGCCGCGCCACGACGGCGGCCGTCGGCCCGCAGGCCCCGTGGTTCTCCCAGCTGTGGGGGAGCGTGCGCTCGGCGGACCGGCCGGTCCAGGTCCGCCCGCCCCAGTGAGTGAGCCGCTCCAGCCCGGCGACCGTGAGGTCGTCCAGGCCCAGCTCGGCCGCCCGCCCCGGGCGATGCGCGCCGTCGCCCACCGCTGCACCTGTGGGCTCGTCGACGTCGTCGAGACGAGCCCGCGGCTCGAGGACGGCACGCCGTTCCCGACGCTCTACTACCTGACCTGCCCACGCGCTGCGTCGGCCATCGGCAGGCTCGAGTCGGAGGGCCTGATGCGCACGATGACCGAGCGCCTCGCGGAGGACCCGGACCTCGTCGCCCGCTACACCGCCGCCGCCCAGGACTACCTCGCCAAGCGCGATGCGCTCGGCGTGCTGGGCCATGGGGAGAACCAGGGGGGCATGCCCACCCGGGTCAAGTGCCTGCACGTGCTGGTCGCCCACTCCCTCGCCGCCGGCCCGGGAGTCAACCCCTTCGGCGACGAGGCCCTGGCGCTGCTTCCCGACTGGGGCGCCAAGGGGCCGTGCGTCGCCCCGGACGGCTCGTGACGCGGGTCGCGGCCGTCGACTGCGGCACCAACTCGATCCGCCTGCTCGTCACCGACGTGACGGATCGCCA